>JAGGZZ010000078.1 GCA_021161765.1 Candidatus Methanophagales archaeon
CTAATAAACTAAACCTCTAATCCCGCGCTCTTCGCGGTGATAAATCACTGGCTTTTTATTTTTAGATAGTGCCATTCCATTAGGCCGAGTCTGCGGTAAGTATCTTCAGCGAGGTGGGCACTTTAGTCACGTCTCCCATTTTTATTCCTACGACATAGTCCAAATCCTTATCCTTTGCGAGGTCTACGATTCGCTGTGTTATCACACCATCAAACACCACGCTTTTCGCATTTTCGCTCGTTTCTTTTAGTTCGTTCGCCAGCTCCCTCACGGTGGTTTCCTTTACTACTTTCTTCTCTTTGTCTAACAGCCGTGCCTTAAACGTGCCTCCAAGCTCTTGCAGATGTGTTTTGAAGAGACTTGTTTTCTTCTCCTCTTCCTCTCCTTCCTCCTCCTTAACCTTGCTGGTCCTTCTTTGTACTATCCTCGGTTGCGGTTTTTGAACTTGCTTCGCTTCTTGCTCCTTTTTCTCGTATCCCTGCTGCTCTACGGGTGTCTTATTGTGCAATGCTTTTGATATTTCCTTGTATGTCATATCCTCTACGCTTCTCCCTTCTGGCGACATGGCGATGTAATCAACGTCTGCAACCTGCAAAAGCTCTTTTAATATGAGGTCGCCGCCTCTATCCCCATCAAAGAAAGCAGTAACGGTCTTCCTCTTGCTCAGCTTGGGTATTGCAGGCGGTATGTTTGTACCTTCCACAGCGATCGTGTTTTTTATCCCGTATTTAAGCAGATTTAACACGTCTGCTCGCCCTTCTACGATCAGTATGGCATCCGAACTGTCTATGTTCGGTCCTGCGGGCAGGCCTTTATAGCTGGTTATTTCTTCCATTCTTACCGCCTGCTTCACTTCACTCACCATCGTTTCACTGTCAATGCTCGTCTCGATAACTTCGCGCATCAGTCGTTTTGCTCGCTCGGTGATTCGTCTCCTTTTCGTCGCCCTTATGTCCTCTAACCCGGTGATTTCCACGTGTGCAATACACGGGCCGACCCGGTCTATCGTCTCTAAGGAAGCGGCTAATATCGCAGTTTCCGCCTTGTCCAGACCAGAGGGGACAAGTATTTCACCGCGCGATTTCCCCCCTTTTGACTCGATATTCACCTCGATTCTGCCTATTCTACTACTCTTCTGCAAGTCTCTCAGGTCTAACTCGTCGCCTAACAGACCTTCTGTTTGACCAAATATTGCGCCAACCACATCGGATTTCTCAACAAAACCTTCAGCTGTGATGTTAGCGTGAACCATATACTTTGTTGTATCTACTTCATGCATCTTATTTCCCTCCTTTAAAGTTTCTTCTCCTTCTCCTTTATCTTCCGATTTCGCCATTACCTTTACTACACCTTACTATCCCAATTGGCAACATAAACAAACGGGTTCTGTCAGTTTGTATATGGGACTATTTGTGTACATATATAATATTGATATAGTAAAAGATAAAGATAAAAGTTATTCTATGATGGAGATGGGCTCGATGCGATTCGAACGCATGACCTCCGCCGTGTGAAGGCGGTGTCATAACCAACTAGACCACGAGCCCCCTTTACTTTTCGTTTACCCTTCTTTTACTTTACCTCACTACTCCACATCTACTATACATATTCAGATATTTTAAATATAAATTTCTACGAGAGCAGAATAATGATGTACGAAAGTTTTACCAAAGAAAAAGGGAAAAAGGGATATACGTTATATTTATCCTGCTGTATATAGCAAGCGGTAGAGGGGAGATGAAGATAGAAACAGTACGAGGCGGACTATGCGCAGTGAAAGGGGTACGAGCATACGGGATAAAAGAGGGGCATAATGGGCTAGCAGTGATAGAAGGGAAAGGGCAAGCAGTAGGTATGTACACAGCGAGCAAAATAAAAGCCGCACCTGTTCTGTTTACAAAGCGACAGCTTGAGGGATGTGAAGGGCAAATACAGGCAATAATTGCAAACAGCGGTTGTGCAAATAGCTTTACCGGCGAGCAGGGGATGAGGAACGCAGAAAAAATGGCGGAACTCGCTGCTGATTCGTTAGGAGTCAAAGAAGAAGAGATAGCGGTTGCATCTACGGGTCCCATCGGGAAACAATTAGATATGGAGTTAATAGAAAGGCAACTCGGACACGTGGTGAAAGGGTTAACTGCCGAAGCAGCAGGCAGTACGGCCGCAGCGAAGGCTATATTGACTACCGATACCTTCTATAAGGAACGAGCAATACGCATTGATACGGGCAATGAAGAACGCGTAGTAATAGGAGGGATAGCAAAAGGCTCAGGAATGATATTTCCTCACTTAGCTACTGCCACGATGCTCTCTTTTATTTATACCGATGCTCGGCTGAGTGAAGAAATACAGAGGGCGAGTTTTGAGGATGCCGTTGCGAATTCATTCAATATGGTCGTTGTGGACGGTGACATGAGTACGAACGACCTGGTATTACTCGTATCCACGGGTCAGGGAGGAGCGATAAGTGAAGGTGACTTTAAAGAAGGTTTGAATTTCATATGCAAAGAGCTCGCGAAGCTAATCGCAAGGGACGGGGAAGGGGCGACAAAGTTTATCGAAGCGCGGGTAAAAGGGGCAGCATCTGTTGCGGATGCAAAAGAAGCAGCAAAGTCAATAGTCCGAAGCCCGTTAGTGAAAAGCGCTATTTTTGGTGAACGCCCGGATTTTATGTGTGGTCGTATAATTGCAGCTATCGGAAGCTGCGCTACCGTTAGCGGCGTTGACCCGGGCAGAATATCCATAGGGTTAAAAGGTGAGGATAAGGATAAGGATAAGGATAAGGATAAGGATAAGGATAAGGATAAGGATAAGGTTTCAGCGGTGAAGAACGGGGAATTTATGGATATGTCGGGTGTGGCGCGAGAGGTAATGAGGGATAAGGAGATATTTATTGAAGTGGACCTGGGGATAGGGGAAAGCGAAGCGACCGCATGGGGATGCGACCTTTCTTATGATTATGTCAAAATAAATTCGGGTTAGGGTTAGTGTTAATTTGAGACACAGATTTACACGGATTTACGCAGATTTACGCAGATTTATTTTAGAGGGATACAGACAAACAATGAAGATTTTTCAAAGGATTTTGCTCAATGTCTTTTCCCCCGTCTCTCTCTTTTTCATCCCCCGTGTTTAGATGGTCGGCGATAGACAAAAGTGATATTTTAGGGGGTCAAATTCCCCTCCGCTGAAAATAGGGGGATTTCGCTGAAATACCTCACAAAAGCAGAACAAAGTGAGGCGTTGGAGAAAGCAATCCGAATAGCGGAATCCGACCAGAGAATTCAAGATTTAATTGCCGAAAAGAATATAAAAAATTAACGAGTTGGATGTCACAAGGAGAAGAAGGAGCCGTTGCCAAGCTTATCTTCGCTGCTGGCGACAAAAAATATGAAGCGACAGTGGATATTAACAACGAGAAAGTAGTCAATATTGAAGAGGCGAAAAAGTTTAATGATACCTTTACTATATTATTAACATCAGCTCTTGCAGCGGAGACGATGGCGATGGTACGAAAGAGAATGAATATTCGGGATAAAACCGTATCAATATTCATGGCGGTGTTGTTCATAGCTTCCATATTCATAACAGGTATAAAACTCATCACTCCTACGCCCATCAACATTGTTGTAGAAGGAAGCGATATAGTTGTAAGTCGGATGCCGGGATTTTATACTCTCGCTGATATGATAATCGTTATTGTTTCTGCTTTTCTGCTCGGAATCAGTGCTATATACCTCCTGTTTGTTGATGTTAAGCCTGCTTTGGAGAAAAAATCTGAGCATGTTTCCAGTGATGAAAAAGCTCCCGCTTCAAATTACGAAAGACAAATCCCTGATATAAGTCGGGATAAAATCGAAGAGATACTGGAAGTTTTGAAAGGAAGCGAGCCTAAAATAAGAAAAG
>JAGGZZ010000083.1 GCA_021161765.1 Candidatus Methanophagales archaeon
AAGCAGGATAAGATGCAGGAGAAGCAGGATATGACGTTGGAGAAGCAGGATAAGATGCTGGAGAAGCAGGATAAGATGCTGGAGAAGCAGGATATGACGTTGGAGAAGCAGGATAAGATGCTGGAGAAGCAGGATAAGATGCTGGAGAAGCAGGATAAGATGCTGGAGAAGCAGGATAATATGCTGGAGAAGCAGGATATGATGTTGGAGAAGCAGGATGAGACAATAGGAGCGATAAGAGAGGTCTCGGAAAAGATAGACGAGGGTAAAGAGGAAATTGTTGCGGAGATAGGTTCGTTAAGAGAGGACTTGAGGTCGTACATGGAGAATAAGTTTGCGATAATCGAGCATGAGATAGAAGGGATAAAGGCGAAAATCGGGATTGTGTAATTCACCGCAGAGCAGACGGAGAACGCAGATTTTAGAAGATAAAAATCCGTGTCTTTTAAATAGAATGATGTAAGTTATACTTTGTATACGATAAAATACAACTCCGCTCATATCAATTACTATCAGTAAGTGGAAAGGGAGAAAGGGCATGGGAGGACGATTGTTTAACCGGGGCGGAAGCAGGAGCATAACGTTTGTGCTATTTGTGGCATTGGGGTTAATAGTGGGGGCTGCGCAGGTGGCGAATGCAGGAATAGCGGGGCATGTGGTGATAAGTGAGATTTATCCGAACGCAGAAAACGAAACTGGCAGTGAATGGATAGAACTCTATAACCCTACGGATAGCAATATTGGCATCAGTGGATGGACAATTGGCACCCCTACTTCTCCTTCTGATGCTACTATACCTGAAGGGAGTACTATTAAGGCACGCAGTTTTTTCTTGATTGCAGATACCGATTTCTCAACAAAGAAGGATAACTCTTCTTGGCCAAACGCAGACCATGAAGAAACAATAAGTTTTGGGAATACTAATAGTTGGGCATACCTAAATAATTCAGCAGATACCACTATTGATACAGTAGGTTGGGGATCCGAAGCCGAAAAATATGAAGGTTCTCCTTTTACCCCCAATCCCAGTTCAGGCAAAAGCCTCCAGCGAAAAGACAATGCCACGCAAATCGGCACTCACGGTCCCGCATGGGACACCGACGACAACAGTGCGGATTTCTTCATTCAGGATTCACCAAACCCGCAAAACAGCGGTGCTGAGCCGGTACCGCCACTGCCCGAGCTCCCGAGTATCGTTCTGTTCGCTTTTGGGCTCCTCGTGGTCGCGATGTATATGTATCGCAGGGAAGCGAAGAGGCGAGAGGGAAATGAGTGAGCGAGGGATAGCGGTTTAGTAAATTATTATTTGTGAGTTCCCTGACACCTGACACCGAAATCCCTCTGCGAGCTCTGCGGTAAATCTTGGGATTTGAGAGTGTCAAGGTGAGTTTAACAGTGTTGATTTTTATTTTTCTCGAAAACTTACCGATATATCTGATATTTTTAATTGTAAACTTACCGATATATTTATATATTCCACAATCAATTTTTAAATCATGCGAATGCGAAGGACAGAGATACTGCGTATTTTAGTGGACTGGAATTACTGGGGCAATTATAAAGACGAAAGCGTAGAGCGGGGAAGATATATAGAAAACCTGAATCATCTACTAAAGACCGGAGAGATAATAGTCATAAAAGGAGTGAGAAGGGCTGGGAAGTCAACGTTTATGCTCCAATACGTTAACAAATTGGGCTTAGAGGAAAAGAACGCATTAGTAGTGAATTTTGAAGACCCCCGCTTCAAAAATCTCGACCTGGAGCTGTTGGACACGATTTATGAGGTATATTTAGAAGAATTACAGCCGGACAAGGAACATTATGTGATACTGGATGAAGTGCAGGAGGTGGAGGGTTGGGAGAAGTTTGCGAGATATTTGCATGAGGCAAAAAAGGTGCGGGTGTTCATCACGGGGTCCAGCTCGAAGTTACTATCAGAGGAGTATTCAACGCTTTTAGCAGGAAGGCATGTAGATATAGAAATCTTTCCCCTCTGTTTCCGCGAATTTTTACATTTTAAGGGCGTTTCGATACGGGGTAGAATAGAGATGATAAAGTTCCGGCACAGGATAAGGAAACTTCTGGATGAATATCTTGAATTTGGCGGGTTTCCAAAAGTGGTATTAATAGAAGAGGAGAAGGGTAAAGAGGAGTTACTGAATAATTATTTCCGGGACATTCTAATAAAGGACGTTCAAAGGCGATTTAAGGTACGGGAAACAGGGAAATTGGAAGAGCTTGCTAAGTATTATTTAACAAATATCTCAACCCCGCAATCCTTTAACAGGGTGAGGAAATGGCTGAATCTGAGTTTAGATACCGTGGAGCGATATTCTAAATATTTCGCGATTGCAAGGTTGATCTTCTTTGTTCCCAAATTCTCGTTTTCCATGAAGGAGCAGATTCTGAATCCCAAAAAGGTTTACTGTATGGATACCGGACTAAGAAATATAGTGAGTTTCAAATTCACGGAGGACCTTGGCAGGATAGCGGAGAACGTCGTGTTTTTAAACCTTCTGTTCAGAAATAGAGATAAAGAGATTTATTACTGGAAAGACCATACAGGTAAGGAAGTAGATTTTGTGGTTAAAGAAGGCTTAAAGGTCAACGAATTGATTCAGGCTTGTTGGGGAATAGAGGAAGAAAAAACAGAGAGGAGAGAGGTAAGGGCGCTGATAAAAGCGATGGACGCGTTTAAGTTAAACCAGGGGCTGGTCATAACCAAGGGCATAGACAAGGAAGAGGAGGTTGATGGTAAGAGAATAGTGTACAAACCCTTGTGGGAGTGGCTGTTAGAAATAAATAGTCATTCCAGTAATAAACTGCAATGGAAAAATAAATAAAAACACAGAGGCACGGAGACACGGAGGAGGAAAGAAGGACAAAACAAATTAGAGACACAGATTAACGCAGATTAACACAGATGAAAAGAATCAACAAACACGGACGGTTAAACTAAAATAAATCTGCGTAAATCCGTGTAAATCTGCGTCTTAAATAGATGGAAGCTATACTTTATATACAATTAAAAAACCACGAGATTCCACAAGATTATCACGAGATTTTTTCTTTTTACCTCCCTCTCACGGCTCTTCTTACCAGAAAAAATTTTTTCATTCGTGTCTTCCAGTTCACCTTCTCTGTCTATTAACTCAAGACTTCCAGTACCTTCTTCGCTACAATTATAACGAAAACGAAAAGAATAAAGGATATTGCAGGTTTTAGCCCGCTCCGTATCTCAGGATTTATGAATACCCCCCCGACTTCCATAATTACTAAAAGACAGATGAGCAATAGCGTCAAATAAACTTCTACGGTCTGTATAAGCGAGAAAGAAACAACCGCCCAAACGGAAATAACGAGGATTATTACGTCTTCTACATCCATTTATCCACACCCCCTAGTTTCCTCACCATGATTTCCACAAGCTCGTGCTCCGTTTCTATCTTAAAAGTTTCCACCACTATCAATTCCTGTATGCACTTAGCAATAGAAAGAAGAATAGAGCTGAAAATTGGGCACGCAACCTGCTCACATGTTTCCGAGCATAAATCTGCCTTCACTCCTGCCACGAGCACCCTGATTTTATCACCTTCTTCTCGCTCTTCTACAATCACACTCGTTGCCAGCCCAAGCGATTTCAGAACCGCAGAGGCATTCTCAACTGCATGTAACCCGGCATTTGTGAACTCCATTTCAGAATAAGATTCATACATCTTCATCAGGTCTTTACCGAGAGGCGCTAAGAACACGCCCATTTCCTTCTCCCTTCCGACATCGGTAATAAAAAATGAGGCTTCGTCAAGTTTAGCGAGGTCAAGGTCGAAATTGTCGTGCAGAGGCACAAAAATACCGCCGTCCGGTAAATTGCTATATGGCGGGATATAAACGGCTTTGCTTTTCAGGTCTAAAGAATCAACTAAACCTTTGCAAAACTGAAAATACGGCAAAACCATCGCTTTAAAAGCATCGTACTTGATGTAATCAGAGGTAGAAAAAGTGAGGACAATAATACCCAGGAATAACCCACCGATACCGACATTTATCAGGCTTTGATTCTCCACCATAACGCCTTTGAATGCAAACACCGCACCAATTGCCATCAATACGGCGCCCGCTATATACTTGCCCTTTTTCATCGTTCAATACGTAATTTGTAATCACTTAATTATCTTGTGGAGTTATAATTAATAAACCACGAGGTAGTTTATTAGTGGTGAAGGGTAAATATATTTATATTATTTCCCCCTTTAAGAGATAACCATGGAAAGAGAAGTAATAGCAAGATATATCCTGGACTTTCAGGAAAGGAAACTGCCGGAGCTTATTTCAAGGGAATTGAAAATCAGCATTACTAAGGATGCTATTGTGAGCATCATCGGGCCGAGAAGAGCGGGCAAGACTTTTTATTTCTATCAATTAATGAGCAACATCAATGAAAAAGATAAAAATCGTATCCTTTACCTCGACTTTGAGTATCCTGAACTGGCGGGTATAACATTCAAGGAAATAAAGGAGATTGTGAATATGCATAGAGAACTTTTTGGAAACGAACCCGAATATCTGTTTTTTGACGAGATACAAAATATAGAGAACTGGGAGAAGCCAATAAGAAGCTTGTATGAGCTCAAACGCTTTTATATCTTTATAACCGGCTCTTCTTCCAGACTCCTGTCAAAAGAAATAGCCACTGCGTTGCGAGGGAGAACCATAAGCTATACACTTTTTCCTTTCTCGTTCAGAGAGTATTTGAAAGCGGGAGGATTTGAGGTTCATGGGAAATACCGCAGTTCCTATGAAGAGAGCATGATAAAGCACTTCATAAGAGAATACACGCGATCTGGAGGACTGCCACAGGTTGTGCTCAACAAAGACGAAGAATTCAGGAAACGTTTTTTCAACGAATATCTGGACCTCGTAGTTTACAGGGATATAATTGAGAGATATGGAGTAAAGAATCTGCACATAGTGAAGGTGATGCGGGAATTTTTGATAAGCAGTTTTGCAAAAGAGTTTTCCATTCACAGGTTTTACAATACACTGAAGTCACAGAGCATAAAGGTGAGTAAGAAGACGCTGTATAATTATTTCGCGTATTTTGAGGATGCACTCTTTGTTTATCCAATCCACAAGTTTTCATATTCAATAAAAGAAGTTCAGCTTTCCGTACCCAAAGTTTACATCACAGATACAGGACTATTAACGCGTACAATGGGGTTTTCAGGGAACGTGGGCAGACTAATGGAGAACGTGGTTGCGATAGAACTTCTGAGGAGGAAATCGTACTTCGCACCTTCTACGGAAATATATTATTACAAGAGTTCAGAAGGAAAAGAAGTGGATTTCGTAGTCAAGCAGGGATTGGAGACGAAACAGTTGATTCAAGTCTGCTACGATATCGCTGACCTCGACACGAGGGAGCGGGAACTGAAATCGTTGGTAAAGGCGTCAAAGGAATTAAAAAGCGAAGATTTGTCGGTAATAACGTGGGATTACGAAGCGGAGGAAGAGTATAAGGGCAAAAGGATAAAGTTTACACCATTATGGAAGTGGCTGCTTTTATAACTGCAAGAGTATATTTATACAAGAAAACAAAAACAAATTATAGACACAGATTAACGCAGATTAACACTCGTGGGCTCTGCCCACGTCCCCGCAAGTCCTGAAAGGGCTTAATGATAAGAATCAACATGGTAAGTCTAAAATAAATCTGCGTAAATCAGTGTAAATCTGTGTCCTAAATAGAAGGAAGCTATACCGTATATACAATTAATTGACGAACATGCAAACAGGAGCAATAGCAGTGAAATGGAAGCGAGAAGTAGCCGCTTTAACCCTGCTCATCTTAGTATTACTGCTTCTTTCCTCTGTTAGCGGAGCTAGCGGGGTTAGACATCAGAGATATTCAGAGGCGAATGCAAGTGATGAAGGTATTCATTCCTTTTTCACCGACGTGCTCGGAGATGCAGGAACCTGCATGGATAAGTTCATTAACGAGAGTGCAGATGCCGATAAGTTCGCGTCTTCGCTGGAATCCGAACTAAAAGTAACAGAAGAAGAAAGCAGGTTATATGCCACAAAAGGGATTGAAAGCAACGTATCGCGAGTGTTAACGCCTTTTAGCGCTCTATCCGGCGGCGTGAAAAAAATAACACTCTATCAGACGGTTTTTCTCACGAACATCACGATTTTGAAAAACGAAAGCGATTATTTTGCTTACGTGAGAGCAAAAAATGCGCTTGGAAATATAAGAACAGGGGCCAGTGAAATAAATAGTTCATTAGATGGAATTGAGCTCATAGAATTGAGGAATGAAACTTCAACACTCGTTTTTAACGTCTCTGAGTCGAGGGACAAGCTGAAGGATGTTTATTCCGTTATAGATAGTTACAATGAGATGCTTAAAAAGTATGAATTTAAAGGACTCTTAGTGGATGTCTCAAATGACCACCCTTTTCTATACGAAGAGATAACGATATACATATACGGAGGCAATACTACCTCCTCTCTTTCCTTGGTTATTGACAACACCACCTATGAACTAAAGGATCAAACAGCACAAACGAAGAAACACCGTTTCGATGTGCTTGGAGAACACGAGATTTATGCCGAAGGGGTGACGACAGGCGAAGGGGAATACATAACGTCTAACATCGTAAAAGTTTACGTGGATAAAATACCTACTCTCATTTACCTGCCGTTAAAATATAGCGCTTTGTTGAACAAACGCGTAAAAATAACCGGGCTGCTTCTGGATTATTATAACGAGCCTTTGTGCGGAGTAAATGTGACCGTTACGGCAGGAGGGGAAAAAAGCGAGTTAAAAACAGATAAAAACGGGAGTTTTGTGTTCAATGGCACAAAAAGCTTTGAAGGATACCTAAATGTATCTGCATTCTACCCAGGAAATAAAACTCATTCTAAAAGCGGTAATACGATAATATCCATATTCTTTAGATCCCCTGTATCGCTTTACATCAAATCGAATAAGACGGATTTAAATGTTAATGAAACGGTAAACTTTACTGGTTCCATTCGTGGCATAGACCAGAACCATACTGTTTTGCTTAACATATCTGTTAATTCCACAAATATGAAAACAATTACCGTAAAGAAAGATTTTAACTTCTCTTTGTTCTTTTCGGGACCTGGGGCGTATGAAGTGCAAGCCATTTTCCCGGGGGATGTTTTGTTTACACCTGCGGAATCGAACGTGATAAGAATTAATGTTAGTGAGGAGAGGGTAATTTTTACTAAGGTTAAGGTGCTTTTTGGTTTGCTGATTGCCCTTATT
Organism: Candidatus Methanophagales archaeon; assembly: GCA_021161765.1. Classification (GTDB taxonomy): domain Archaea; phylum Halobacteriota; class Syntropharchaeia; order Alkanophagales; family Methanospirareceae; genus QEXZ01. Next base: position 7,295 of record JAGGZZ010000083.1, read on the forward strand.
ATAATTGGTTCAATCGGTGTTGTTATGCGTGCTCGAAGTGTAAAGAAGAGAAGAGAAGGGGGTGTAGCAGAATCCGTGAAAATAAATGCTGCGATGGAGCAAAAGGAAAAGGAAGCTGAAGGTGCGGAGGAAATAAGAGCGAGTACGCTAGAAAGCAAGGGAGTTGAGGATGCGTACAAATTGCTGTTCGATACCATTGTCGCCAAATACAGGCTTAAAAAGAGTTTTACACCACGAGAACTGACAGAAAAGCTAAAAGAAGAAGCTTTTGCAGAAAAATTGGAAAAGGTAACAGAACTCTATGAAAAGAGAGTTTTCGGTA
>JAGGZZ010000016.1 GCA_021161765.1 Candidatus Methanophagales archaeon
GATAGTATGCCATCTTGCAGACCACGCCAACACCCTTATCTTATCAATATTATGCTTTTCTACCTTTGCTTTTATGTCTATACTTCTGATGAGCAGCGGAACCGGATACCGGTACCCTGAATCGCCACCTGTAATCTCCTCGATCAGATTATGCTCGCCGCTTGCAACTACCATTTTAAGCTCGTCTTTATATTCATCCACCAGCGCTTCAAATACTCCTCTTGCCTTCTCTGCATGATGCTTGATGTCCTCGTCGCGCAGTCGTTCAAATCTATGCTGACTCCATCCTCCTTTTGTGTGCTTCTCCTTTACACTACTGCGAACAACCTTGTAATCAATAACCGCTTCTCGATTTGAAATCCCGATAAACGTCGCTCCTGCATGTGCCAATAAGATGCAAATCATCTGATTCCGCTCTAATAGCTCTTGCAGCGGTGTGATATCAAAGACACGGTCGAGTTTCCATTTTGATTCACCTATCGGAAACGGCGGTGTCATGAGCATCCTTACCATCCCCAGCCTTTTCATATCATAGAAGAGCGCCATACCTGTCGCTGACTCAATCCTTTGCATCAGGTATTTGACATCCTGTTCAAGTTCAATAGCACTTTCAAATCCATTCAGGTCAGTGACTGATTCATCTGGACGCAGATAGACCGTGACAAGGTCTTCATTTCTTGAAGAGACCGAGCCGATCTGAAACAAAAGGTCACAAGATTGAGCATTTGTTAATGTTACAGCTCGTTTGAAGGTCAGTGCTAAGTCGTCAGTTTTTTGCGTTTCCTCTTTCAGATTCTCAAGTGTATGTTCGAGATTTTCTATTTCCTTCTCTGCTTTTTTCAATGCCAAATCCGCTTCTTGCTTATCAGATACCGCCTTTTTAGTTCGCATCTCCTGCTTCGATAATCGTGTAGAGAGCACTCTATTTTCCAATTCAAGCTCATCAATACGTGCTTGCAGTATTTCGATTCTCTTTTCCAATTCTTTCCGGTTAAACAACTTGCCGAACATAATCAACCACTGGTTACACCGATTACACAAATTTAATCATAATATAACCACAAATATATAAACTAACTGCGCTCTGCGCTCTCAGCGAGCTCAGAGGTAAAGCACAACGAGGAAAATGAAATACAAGTTCATCGGCGCTTTAATAGGCACTGCCGTAGGAGACGCATCAGGCGCTCCGCTGGAAGGCTATAGCATGGACGAAGTCAATTCGGTGAAGGGGCGTAGCGATACGTGGGAAATGATTTCTGGTCGCTATACAGACGATACGGAGATGATGATAGGCGTTGCAGAATCGTTGATAGAGAATAAAGGCTTCAATGGCGAGGACATGGCGCTCAGGTTCATCGAGAATTACGACCCGGGCAGAGGCTACGGCCCCGGGTCTAAGGAAGCTTTGAGACGGATAACCGAAGGCGAGAGTTGGGAAGAGGCGTCAAAAACGCTGTTCGGTGGTAAAGGCTCGTACGGAAATGGAGCTGCAATGCGTATTGCACCTGTCGGGGTTTTTTATTATGACGATGCTGATAAGCTGCGAGAAATAGCGTATACATCGAGCCATATCACGCATTCTCACGTGCTTGGTAAAGAAGGGGCTGCTTTACAGGCGTTCTCCATCGCCTTAGCGGTGCGTGGTACCGAAAAAGAAGCGATGATGCTTGAACTGAAAGAGTTTGTCAAAACCGTGGTGTATAAGGAGAAACTAAGCAAGGTGGAATCGCTTTTGGAGAACGGAACAGAGGTAAGTAAAAGGGAGGTGATTTCCGAATTAGGAAATGGCGAAGCAGCTTTTAATTCCGTGCCAACTGCTGTTTATTCGTTCCTTCGTGCCGGCAGCTTTAAAGACGCCATTGTATATGCCGTGAGCCTGGGTGGCGATACGGACACCATAGGAGCGATGACGGGTGCAATAAGCGGTGCTTATTACGGCGAGGGAGGAATCCCAGAGGAGTGGGAGAAGAAGCTGGAAGAAGGTAAGAAGGGCAGACAATATATAAGGTGGTTGGGCGAGGAGTTGTATCAAGTTAAATTTTGTATTTAAATACCGAAACTAAATTATATAATCATGTTCCGAAAGGAGTTCGTTGATAGAATAAAGGAACTCGAATTTTTAGATAAGAAATTAAAACAGGACAGAGAAAGAGAAAGATTGATTGTTGTTATAGACGAATTCTCATATTTGATTAAGAAGAGCAATATTATTGCGGAATTTCATACTGTCGTAGATGAAATTTTATCGGAAAAAGAGATAATGCTCGTTCTCTCTGGGTCTGCGGTAAGCATGATGAAAAAGCGTGTTTTGGGATATAAATCGCCGTTGTATGGTAGAAGCACCGGGCAGATATTTCTACAACCTTTGAGGTTCAGGAATTTGCGTGAGTGGTTTCCAAAGGCGAAGATAGAGGATTTGGTCAAGATTTATGCTGTTTGTGACGAAACTGAAGGAGGGGCAGGGTGAATAGGGATGACGGGGAATATATTCAAGGCATTGAGCAGTAAAACGAGGATGGGAATGCTAAAACTTTTGATGCAGCGTGAATATCACGTGTCGGGCCTGGCAAAAGCACTGGACATATCGGTGCCCGTAGCAGCGAAGCACGTTAGACTTTTAGAAGCTGCGGAACTGGTAGAGCGAAAGGAATTTGGTAAGACGCACGTGTTAATGGTAAAACGAGAGAAACTGTACGAAGCTATGGAGACGTTCAGCGAGGAATATGAGATTGAAGTAGAGGAAGGAGCGACTATTTTGGATGCGTTAAAGGGAGTTGCAGGTATAGGAATAAAAAGAGTGGGGGATAAAGAGTTCATTGCATCAATAGACGACGAAGAGGGGTTCTATGTATATGAAGTGAACGGAAAATCACCGAATATGCCTATTAACGAATATAAGATGGAGAAAGGCGGGGAAATAAAAATAAAACGGTTAGTTCCTGTTCTTAAGAAAAAGGTGCGGGTAGAATTGAAGTAAGTAAGGCATGGAAAAGGCTAAACGTGTTCCGGTTTATCTTGAAACTTACGAAAGCGGCGTACTTGATGAACGGATAGAGAAGTTGGAGGCGATACTAAACGCGTGTAAACTATGTCCAAGAGAATGTGGCGTTAACAGAAACAAAGGAGAAAAGGGCTATTGCAGGTCCGATAAACATTTGATGGTGTCCAGCGTGCAGCCGCATTTTGGAGAAGAAGACGTGTTAGTTGGCTCGCATGGCTCTGGAACGATATTCCTTACGCACTGTAACCTGCGCTGCATATACTGCCAGAATTATGACATAAGTCACTTGGGATATGGGCAACGGATGTCGGAGGAGGAACTTGCGTTCGACATGCTCAGTCTACAAAAAAGAGGTTGTCACAACATCAATTTTGTCACGCCAACGCATTACACACCGCAAATCGTGAAAGCGGTGAGAATAGCGATAGAAAAGGGTCTTCGCATTCCCCTCGTTTACAATTGTGGTGGCTACGAAGCAAAAAGCACCATAGAGTTATTGGATGGCATTGTGGACATCTACATGCCCGACATAAAATATAGTGATGCAGAAAACGCAAAGAGATACTCCAATGCGAGAGATTACTTTGATAGATGTAAAGAAGCGGTAAAGGAAATGCATCGTCAGGTAGGTGATTTAAAAGTGGATGAAAGGGGGATAGCAGGGAGGGGATTGCTGATAAGACATTTGGTGCTTCCAAACGGAATCGCGGGCTCTGCAGAAGTCTTGAAGTTCGTTGCCACAGAAATATCTAAAGAGTCATACATAAACATAATGATGCAATATAGACCTATGTATAAAGCGCATGAATATAAGGAACTTAACAGGGGAATAAAAACGAGTGAATACCGCGAAGCAATAGACATTGCGACAAAATGGGGTTTGCACAGGGGGTTTGAAGTGGTGTGATAAAAATGATGAATGAGAAGGCAGAAAAATTAGGGACGCAGATTAACGCAGATTAACGCAGATGGTAACATAGCGGTTTAACGTTTTGGTCAAAGGGACTGAGCCTCTAACGAGCTAAACCTCTAAACTCGCTTAACCAGTGTAAATCTGCATCTTAAATAGGAGGGGGTTATACTTTATATACAACGAGAAAGCCCTGGCATTATACGACTCGCTGAAGCACAAAGTTGAAAAGTCAAATGACCGGCTCCTTACAGCGATACGAATTGCAATTGCGGGTAATGTGATAGACTTTGGCGTGAGTGGAAACTTTGATATCGAAGAGGAAATAGATAGGGTACTCAAACAGGATTTTGC
>JAGGZZ010000234.1 GCA_021161765.1 Candidatus Methanophagales archaeon
CCATAGCAACTTGTTTCGAGACCACATGTGCAGTTCTTCACACGAGTTAGAGCGCTTTTAAGGACATCATGAAGATTCTGCTCATCCATTAAGCGTTTAACATGTCCTGCTCCGCCTGTGTTGATCGTCGTCCAAAATTGACCCGTCTTCGTCGTTGAAAATTGACCCACCCCTATTTTTTCAGATATTGTTACTTTGTCAAACACCCTATAGTCCGTTTTTAAAGACCAAACTCTCAAAGCACTTTGTTGACCGATGTTATAGAAGTTCAAATAAAGGTCCATTTAAACCCCTTAAGTTTTTAAGGTGATAAAAATATCGATAAGACAAAAATGTGACCTCAAAACGCCTTTTATAAGCTTTTATAAGCATTTTTTTTCATGAGTCTTACCCAACTTATCCTTAACCCGGAAGCTTCTACCATTAATGTTAAATATATGACTGTGGTGAACTAACCTATCAATAATAGCTGCCGCGATCACCTCATCTCCAAAAATACTCCCCCACTCATCAAAGGAGCGGTTAGAGGTTAAAATAATGGAACCCACCTCATATCGTTTACTAACAAGCTGAAAGAAGAGATTAGCCTTCTTGGGATCCATGGGAAGATATCCAAGCTCATCAATGACCAAAAGATGAAGTCTTGATAGAGCATCAAGCTTTTTCCCGGTAGTACTATCAACTAAAGAAGCATAAAGATACCCTACTATATCATCTGCACTTTGGAATAGAACTCTATATCGAGCCATACAGGCCTTTACTCCTAATCCAATGGCCAGATGCGTTTTTCCAACACCAGGCGGTCCTAAAAGAAGAATATTCTCTTTTTTATCAACAAAGGAAAGATCTGCTAATTTGAGTATCTCCTCCTCATTAATTGATGGCTGAAAGGAAAAATCAAACTCTTCCAGGGTCTTTGTCCAGGGAAATTTAGCCGTTTGTATTCTTCGATTGATCGATCTATCCGTTTTAGCAAGTGTTTCTTCCTCAACTAATTTAGAGAGGTATCCTATATATCCCAGCTTTGTCTTTATAGCCTTCTCTGCCTCCTCCTCAAATATCTCCTGTATTTCCCGAAGACCAAGAATTTTAAGCTGCTCTTTCAGCCTTTCTAACTTTTCTGTTCCCATTAAATATCCTCCTTAATTTTGGTTAAAAGAAGGTTATATTCAGATAAGGAGCGCTTGGTAGTGGATAAAAGAGCATAGCTTGTATTCTTTATGCTCAAAGGGTCCTCTTTTAAGGGATATTCCTTGAGAATATTTTCTACTGCTTGATGAGAAAAAGCCCCAAACTCCATAGCTTTTTGAAGAGCTTCCTCGATAGAGGCATCCTCATAGATTTTTCTTTGTTCTAAGATCTGTTTAGCATGATAAGGAGCATTGTAAGAAGCCATCTTTACCAATCCTTTATAGAATATATTTGCCTGGTTAAAGGTTTGAATGAAAATCTCTCGTATCCGGGGACTGGTTTTTGGTGTAGAGGATTTAATACCCTCATAGTGTTCTTTTTGAATGACGGTAGCTCCTTTTTTATCTGTTAAATTGTGCCTGGCAATAATATCCCCGGATAGATCCATAACCTCAAGAACTGTTCCATGTGATTCTCTTACCCAAACTCTTTTTCCAGCAAACTGGTGGGGACAGGAGTATCTTGATCCACGAAAGGACACAAGACAATCCCAGCTCACTTTCCTTAGCTCTCGTATCGCAGAGGAGAATCGTACCTCAGGAAGAGAGATTAAAAGATTTTTCTCTTCCTCAAACCTTACTTTGGGTTTTTCTAAGGTTGTGCTATTAGGTCTATCATCCCAGCTATCTATGAAGCTATGAGCTCTGTTTATGAGATTTTCAATGGAAGAGAATTCTCCTCCCTTAATGAAATGCTGTTCAATGTAGTAAAAGGGCCTCTCTACCTTGCCTTTTGTTCTTGGCCAGTAAAGTTTGCAGGGCTTTGGCTGGAATCTATAAAGCCCTGCCAGTTTAAGAAAAGTCTCGTTTACTCTCACAGTACCATCGGATAGATGCTCTACGATTATCTGCTTAGCATTGTCGATAAGAACTTTCCTCGGCGATCCACCAAAGAACCTTATCGCTTCTTCCACTGCCTCAATAATACTTGCAAGAGTCTGGTTTAAACTGAAGGTGATATATTTTCTTCTTGAGTATCCGAGGATAAATAGAAAGCAGATAACCTTAAGTTTTTTTCCTCCAACGATTACCTCATACGGTGACCAATCAAATTGACCCTGCTCTCCAGGGTCTGTCTCATAGCGGCAAGTAGTCTTTGCGGGAGGATCTTTCTTTATCTCCTGTAAGAAACGGTACAGTATTGTCAACGATCCCGTGTATCCTTGTTTTCTAATCTCGGTTAAAATCCTTGTCCCGATAAATTCTTTTTCCCAAAACATTTTCTTTACGACATCCTGGAAAGGATCTATCTTCTTAACCGGAAGTTTTTTGCGCTCATACTTTGGTACATCCTCCTGTTTTAATGCCCTTTTCACTGTATTTCTTGATACCCCAAGCATCCTGGCTATGGTTCTTTTACCATATCCTTGCTCATTTAACTGCCTTATCGCCGCCCATTTCTCCATTGTAATCATACCCCCTTTACCTCCTGAAATTTTTCTTTTCCAGGAGTATATTATTTTATCCATGGGGTGGGTCAATTTTCAACGACGATAGGGGGTCAATTTTCAACGCACATCTATATGGAGACTTGATGAGAATGAATTTAATAAATGGAGAAAAAAACAAGGAAAATTTAAACAATACCTTATCTAAACCGCCAAAGTATACCTCAAATTTGCAAAAAGCAGGAGCAGCATCAGAAGATGTTAAGATACTCCTCAAACACTGGCGCAATAACATTCCACAGAAAAAACTCATCAAAGAGCTAATCTCAGAAAATGTCTTAGGGAAGAAGAGTCGTAAAAG
>JAGGZZ010000233.1 GCA_021161765.1 Candidatus Methanophagales archaeon
CAGTGTATGTCTATAATTTTAATCACCTATGAACCGGATTATTTTGTTTACCGCTCTTTATTTTTATTGCATATAAAGTATAACCTAAGACACAGATTTTAAAAGCGATGCGAATAACGCTGGAACTCGGATGTAATGGCAAATTATCACTGCCGGTGCACTATAATTATCTTGTGCAGGGATTCTTATACGGGAATATAACGGATGAACTTGGAGCATTCTTGCATGACGAAGGGTTTGTGCATGGAAAGAGGAGGTTCAAGATGTTCACGTTTTCGCGGTTGCGTGGCGAGTATGAGCTGCGGGGTGATAGGATAGTGTTTCACTCGCCGCCTGTACGGCTCACGATAAGTTCTCCGTACGGCAGGTTTATAGAGGAGTTTGCGAATACACTGCTCAGAAGGGAAGAGCTGGAGCTTGGAGGGCACGGGATTTATGTGGGCTCAATAAGGGTTCATCCGGAGCCGGAGATAGGGACGGAGATGAAGATTAAAACGCTTTCGCCCGTGGTGGTTTACAGCACCTTGCAGACGAAGGAGGGAAAGAAGAAGACGTATTATTATTCGCCTTATGAAAAAGAGTTTGTGGATTTGGTGGATAAGAATTTGAGGAAGAAGTACGAGGCGTTTTTTGGTAAGGCGGTGAGAGCGAGGAAGTTGAAGATGGAGATTGTGGGTAGACCGGGAGAGAAGATAGTGAAATACCGTGGGACGGTGATAAAGGGGTGGATGGGAAGGTTCGTGTTGAAGGGGAATAAGCGGTTGCTTAAGTTGGGATATGAATGTGGTATAGGAAGTAAGAATTCGCAGGGGTTCGGGATGGTGGAAGAGATAGATAAGGAGGGTGCAAGAAACTAAATTATTGACACAAATTAACGCAGATTAACACAGATGATAAAAAATAGCCTAACCCAACAAAAGAAAAAATCAGTGTCTTAAATAGAAGGAAGGTATACTTTATATAAGACAGAATGGGAACTCGAATTTAAGGATTATTTAAAGAAGGAACGTTGAAAAAAACTAATTATGTATATATACGTAACGTATAAATAGATAAAATATAAAATAATACAAATAAAACGAAGTAACAAAAAATGAAGAACCCATTCAGGTATGGTGAAGTGGTAACGGGAGAAGATTTTGCAGACAGGGAAACCGAGCTGGAGAATATCATAAGGGACCTGAAAGCAGGTCAGACTATCTTCCTTATCTCACCCAGAAGATACGGTAAAACGTCCTTAATCATAAATGCGCTTAAGAGATTACAGAAGGATGGTTTTCTTACCGCGTACATAGACCTTTTTAAAGTATCTTCCTTTAAAAGTTTGCTGGAACTGTACACCGGGATAGTATCCAGGGCGGCGGAAACAAAAATAGAAAGATTTAACAGACTCGTGAGGGACTTCTTCCCTAACATCCGCCCCAAGGTAGTTATCACTCCAGACGGGAGCCCCTCGATAGAAATAGATTATGAAGTGAAAGAAAGAAGCGCAAGTAAACTTTTCGATGAAGTCTATGAGGCACCACAACGAATAGCCAAAAAGAGAAACAAGAATTTTATCGTCGTGTTTGATGAATTTCAGGAAATAGCGAATTTGAATGGCGAAGTGATAGAGAAAGGAATGCGAGCATGTTTTCAACATCATGACCACGTAAGCTATCTATTTGCGGGAAGTAGAAGGCACATAATCTCTGATATGGTCTCCAATAAACGAAGGGCTTTTTACAATATGGGCAAGGTAATGCCGCTCGGTAAAATCCCGGTAGAAGAATTTAAAAGTTTTCTTGAGGATAAGTTCTCAAGAACAGGATTTTCGCTAGAGAACGGCGTGCTGGACGAAATTCTGGATGTGACAGAGAACTATCCGTATAATGTTCAATTTTTATGTCATGAGTTATGGAATAACTGTCTGGACAGTAGAAGAGTCGCTTATGAAGATATTACTCCGACGATGAATAGAATTCTTGACGGTCAATCAGCAGTTTATGTTACCATCTGGAATACGCTGCCTCTACATCAGAAGAGAATACTTATCGCAATCGCCTCTTCGGGTGGTGAAAATATCTTCTCCAGGGATTTTATACGGGATAATGACCTGGGAGCAGCTTCATCAGTTCAAACTTCTATCAATCTGTTGATGAAGAAAGAGATTATCGAAAAAGAGGGTAATATCTACTACATCTCTGATGTTTTTTTCAAAATATGGATCAGAAAGGAAATGATGTGACTTTGATGGGGTAGTAATGGTGAGGAGATTATGACTGAAGCATGGAATTGGGATGACGTGGAGCGGATAATAGTTGTTTTGAAGGATGGGAAGCGGGTAGAGCTGAGCGAAGAGGGGGTTGAGGAGATTAGAGGGGCGCTGGTTCTAAGGGCGGTTCACGAGATGTGAAGTGAAGTTTATACGGGATGAAGATGTAGGGGTGTAACAAGGGTGAAAATAGGAATGGCGATGTGTGATGATTGTGGGGTGGTGGGATGATAGAAGAGATAGATAGAATTGTAGAGGATTTAAAGAAGTATCCGGAAGTAATGGTTATAATCTTATTTGGTTCTTATGCAAGGGGCAAAGCAAAACCTATATCTGATATAGATATAGCAGTGATATACAGGGGTGCAAAGAGGACTTTGGAAGCGGAAATCACCAGTTTTTCATCGTATATTTTAGATGTCGTTCCTTTTTCAAGACTACCTTTATATATCCAGTTCGAGGTTATCAAATACGGTAAAATCCTGTTTATGAGGGATGAAGAATATTTCATAGAGGTGAAGAGAGGTGTGTTAAGAGAATATTTGGAGATGTCTTATTTATATGAAAGAATGGGCAGGAGGATACTTGCGTGATCAGGTTGGCAACCATTATATCGAGGATAGAGCGGCATAAGGAGAAGGCAGAAGAACTCGCTGAACAGGATATATCTGATTACCTGATCTTTAACACGCTTGCAATGGAGTGTTTTCAAGCTGTAAATTCTGCAATAGAGCTTGGCGAATTGATTGTTTCAGAGAAGAATCTAGGATTTCCGTCAAGGTACAGAGAAATATTTGAACTGCTTTATGATGCAAAGCTGCTGAGTAAGAAGGGTTTAGAGGACATTAAAGGGCTTATCTTCTTTAGGAATCTAATTGCACATGAGTACTATACGATTACAGAGAATGAGTTAAGGGAGATGGGAAGTCTTTTAGGGTGTTTGGATGAATTGATAGGGAATGCGAAGAAGGAGTTGAATAAAGAAGAGCGAAGATGATGACTCATGAGTGGAATTGGGATGACGTGGAGCGAATAATAGTTGTTTTGAAGGATGGTAAGCAGATAGAGCTGAGCGAAGAGGGGGTTGAGGAGATTAGAGGGGCGCTGGTTTTGAAGGCGGTTCACGAGATGTGAAGTGAAGTTTATATGGGATGAAGATGTAGGGGTGTAACAGGGGTGAAAATAGGAATAGGGATGTGTTATGATGTTGAGATAGACAGTGGGGTGGTGGGATGATAGAAGAATTTTATAGAGGATATTTAGGGATTAGTGATCCGTATTCGCATCAGAAAGAGATGTGGAATAAAATCATTGAGAGAAATTTCCCATTAATAGTAAAAGCACCAACTGGTTCAGGAAAAACGGAGGGTGTAATTGCCCCATTTCTCTATCAGTTTGTGGAAAATAAATTCTCTATTGCTCCAAGACTTATCTATGTGCTTCCTATGAGGGTTTTGGTTAATTCCATTGCTAAGAGAATAGGAGAGTATGCACAAAAAGTTTCTAATGAAATATCAGTAGAAATTCAACATGGGGAACTTCCAAATGACCCATTTTTTATAGACGATATAGTAGTAACAACCTTGGATCAGTTTATTTATGCATACGCAAGAACGAGTAAGCAAGTAGGGCGGCATCTTGATATTCCAGTAGGAGCAATTGCTTCTTCAATAGTGGTATTTGATGAAGCACACATGTATAGGGATGAATTTACTTTCTCCATGATGAGAGCGTTAGTAGAAATATTATACAACGCAAAGATACCATTTATTATGATGACTGCTACAATGCCCGAAACTCTTGAAGAAAGCCTATTTGAGAATATTGATTTTGATAAAAAGAATAAAATCATTCCAAAAGAGTTCAATCTTGCTAATAAAATAAATATCTCTTTTGAAAAAGGTGCACTCTATAAAAATGATGAAGTAAGTATATCAGAAGAAATTTTAGATAAAATTCGTGAGAGAAAAACGCTTATTGTAGTAAATCAAGTTAAGCGCGCCCAAAAAATATATGATGAAATTAAAAATAGGCTTGGGCTTAAAGAAAGGGCAGAGATTGTTCTTTTACATTCACAATTTACGAGGAAGGATAGAAAAGAACATGAGGATGAAGCGATGAGGATACTTCCTCATAAAGAAAAGGGGAAAATAATGAGTTCCGAAGGAATTGGGGTTGTTGTTTCTACCCAGGTTTTAGAAGCAGGGATGGATGTTTCTGCTGAGTTGCTACTTACTGAGATTAGCCCAGCGGATTCACTGGTACAGAGGGCTGGAAGATGCGCAAGATATGAAAATCAGACAGGAGAAATGATAATATTTCCTCTGGAAGGAGAAAGAGCAGAAAAACCATATTTTAAAGATCATTTAGATACAACCTCTAAATGGTTAGATAATCATTTAGAATCCAATCTAAGAAATTTCTCAGAAGTTTTAGAGTTTATTAATGTGCTTGATTATAGAGCAGATGATTACGCGGCAAAGGATTCACTAGTTGACTTGTATGAGTGTATTTTATACGCTGATACCACTCCAAGAAATATTCAGGTGAGAGAAAGTAAACCTGCAACATTGTTGGTGATGGATAGATTATTAGGCATAACTGATTGGAAATCAAATCCCATAAATGTTGATGTACGAGTTGTGTGGAGATTATTTAAAGAAGGAAAGATAAGGAGGGAGATAAGATGGAATATTACCGCGAGCAAAGAAAAAAAATTGGAGATAAGGGACTTAGGAAAACCAACCGAAGACGAGGAAGACCCTAGAATAGGTCCTTTTAGAACTTACATTCTTGATAAAAATTATTATGATTCATTAAAAGGCGTGGTAGGTGAAATTAATGATGTTGTTATCTAGCCCAAAGGAAGAGTACGTTGTGCATATTGAAAATGCGCTAAGGGCATTAGAGAGAATTTATCCTGTCTTTGAACCTACTATAAAAAGAGTTTTAAAGTCGAGTAATGCAAATTTTGTGATTTTAAATGATGCTTTTCGAAGAATGATTATTTTTCATGACCTTGGTAAGTTAACTAAAGAATGGCAGAGGATAGCAGAAAAAGAGCAGAAGGAGAATAGAAAATTACACAAACCCGCTCACGCTCCTATTGGTGCAGCATATCTCTATAAGATACTTCCAGAAGACTTAAAAGAACCAATTAGCTTCGCAGTAGCAATACACCATTCTGATAAGGGGTTGTTAGGTGATAACATTGAAAAACCCGATTCTCGTGCGATACGCGATGGAATTGTAGATTATGAAGCGGATAATATAGTTTGGGATGAAGACACGGAAAAATTATTAGACAAATATTTTCCTGAAGATGCTAAAGAATTGTCTCTTAACGACCTTACCGTCATGGCACGGGGATTGAGAAGATGGGCAAGAGGGGTTGGTGTGATGGAAGAGCATAACAGAAGAATCCAGGCATCTCTGGTTCATCATATTCTTAAACTATGCGATATTTCGGCAGCATCAGAAAGGGAGGAATACAAAGAGATAGAAGACCCATTTGGTGGGTGGCTGATGGTAGAAAAGATAAATGAATATGTGAAGAATATGGAGAAGAGAAGGAAAGATGAATGAAAAAACGATTTTTTATACGCCGGCAACTGGTTATCCTGATTTGGAAGCAAAAATCGCCTACGGATTGGCAAGGGTAGGAATTGAGGCTTTTGAAAGCGAGAAAGTGTTAATAAAACCTTTGTCTGGCTACTATGCGGTTAAAATAGACGGGAACAGAGATAAATTAAATAAAGCATTCAACTTTTTATGCAAAAGGATTTTGAGGAGTGGATATATATTTTCAAGTACCCCCGGTATTAAAGGTAAGGCTATTAAAGCGCTTGTAGTAAAAGAGAAAGAGTATACTCTTGAACAATACGTTTCTTTAAAAAGTTTGCTTGAAAATAAAAAATCAGAAGCAATATGCAGACACGAAAGCAAAGAACTCGTAGGGGCAATATTAGGACTCGCAGCGGAAACATCATATCATCGAAGTAGAAATAAAATAGACATCCAGGGAACTGGTAGACCAACAAATCCAAAAAGATTATGTAAGAGCTGTGCTTTGCTTGCAACTCTTGGAACATGGTATGCATCTTTTATTTTTAACATAGCCAAAAAAGAAGTTATGGTTATACCAACTCCTAAAAATGAGATTAGAGGAGAAGATATAGAGAAAATTTTCTCCATTCAGCATATGCTGCGTAAAGAGTATATCAAATCCGATATTCCTTCAAATTTAATTCCTTTGATCTTTCTTTCAGAAATCCCTTCCGCTACCAGTATTCTCTGGAATTTTGATTTATTTGTAGCCTTGTATTTTTCACCAGGAAACAGGGGATATCATATTGAGAATATATCTCTGATCCCTATTGAAAATTATTTAGGATTTTTAGAAGACCCGTATAATGTGGCAACGGTTGATGAAATGAAGGTGAGAGGGGCATTTAAAGCCTTACAGGAGCTTAATAAAATTATTGGTTGTGTTTCAAGATAGGTTAAAATTATAAAAAATCCTAAGGGAAACA
>JAGGZZ010000172.1 GCA_021161765.1 Candidatus Methanophagales archaeon
GGATCAATTTAGTGTGGTGTGATGAACCTCTTTTTCATCACCCCAGGCGTCAACCGAATTCCGAAAGGTGTGTAGTTCAACGCTAAACCCAGTAAGGGGGTAATTGCAATGCTCAATCCAAAGCTGAGTGCTATTTGTTCTATCGCATCCAAATCATCTTTTCGTGGGAATAATGCTGCGATTAACGAGTAGCCAGGAAGAAAAAGCACTAATGGAAGACCGAGGATGATTCTTATCGGCGTTTCACTTAAGGGCGAGATTAGGACAAAAGGGATGCATAAGAGGGTGAAGAGGATTACGAGTGCGAGGTCAAGGTCAAAGCCTTTTGGGAAGTGCTTGAGTTCCATTCTGTTCTTTGGTATGGGGGCTTTCATGGTATCCTTAGGGAAAGGGGGAAGGGGGAAGGCAAATGGCTAAGGGCAAAAGGTCTTCGACCGTGCCGAGATCAATTTTGATACTTGTTTACCGCGGAGCTCGCAAAGAACGCAGAGAGTCAGGAAATTATTTATCATCTCTTTTTCGTCATCTCAGCGCTCTCCGTGCTCTCAGCGGTAAATAAATATTAGCCTTGATATTTCTATACCTCCTTCCTCTATCTCCTCCTTGTATGTAATTTGTGATATGTAATCTGTAATATACAACTCCTTAATTTTATACTCCTCATTTTTTACCCATCACCTGTTACTTATTACTCGTCACCCATTACCCTTTACCCTTTCGCCTCTTGCCTCTCACCTCTTGCCTCTCGCCCTTTGCCTCCTACTTTCCCCTCTTACTTATACTGTTGATACGCCGGTGTTCTTTGCGATTCGCTGGACGGTGTTCATTCCATATCTCCTAATGCGCTCTCAATTTTTAAGCTCAATGTATCAATAAAGACTTTCCACTCCGGTCTCAGGTTTCTGGGTATGAAGTTATTGGTTGAGTTTCCTATATAATAAGCATTTTTCCTCGCTTCTTTTAATCTCAACAAAAGCGCATTCAGAAAACTTGCTTGATTTACCTTGTAAAAATCTAGCACAAACTTCAATGCTTTAACCAAATTCCCTCTATCAAATTCTAAATCCAAACAATAGAACAAATCATAAATGTCTTTTCCTTCCATCCTATTGTGCAGAGCAATAAACTTCCTTGCCATCAGGTCTTCCAGCGAATAAACTTTGAATATACTTGGATGCGTCTCTATAAACGGAGATTTCACCAACACTTCTTCGGTCTTTATCGCTTCTGTCTGCGTGAGATAAAACTCTAAAATTACCCTGTCCCGCTGTTCAAACTCATTCATGTAGTAACAATCAAATCTCAGAGTTCTATGAAGAATCCTCGGGCCCTCTATGTCAAATCCCGTTATTTCCTTAACCCTGTCTTTTATTGTGGATATTTTCTCATTCAAGTCCTTGTCGGAGATGAAATCCAGATCTATGTCCTCTGAAAATCTGCTAACTCCCTTCTTCGCTAGATACACACGACTTAAAGCTGTCCCTCCTTTTAAAGCCACCTCTGGGAATAAATCCCTTATTTGTTCCAGAATGATTGAAATCTTCTCATCCTTCGACAGATAATTCAAGCCAAGTCCTGTCTTCGTAGCCAAATATCTTAGAATCACTATGTCAGCCATGATACCACCACGACAGTATATTTTCTTTTCCGAGATTGTCCAATACCTTCCATTCTTTTATGTATTTTCCTCCTGCCTTTCCGGAAGGCACTAATTTCGTGTTGTTTTTTACCCTCTTTCTGAAGTGGTCCAAGGTTGGAATCTTGTTCCCAGTTTCCCCTTCCACCAGCTCCAGAACATATCCCGTCCTCTGACATAAAGAATCTGATGCAAACCCGAAATACCTTATAAATTCGTCCCAATCAAATTCCGCATCATTTAGTGCCTTTGTTATTGCCGAGTAGCCACCGCAGTATTGCGGTTTGTAAAAACAATCGAAGAAAGTCTTTGAAATCGTGGATAAATAAATTCCTTTGTGGTATGTTAATCCAACGGCTCTCTTACCCATTGCTACCGCTTTAAATGTATATTCCCCTACCCTCTTCTCCTTTGATTTATTCACCGTCACCACGAATATAGTAAAAGGTGCATAATCTAAAAGATTATAAACTCTAAGAGCTGAAGAGAAACCTATATAGCCCTTAAATAGTGCCAAAGCAATTTTATAAGGATCTTTTATCAAAGGCAGATCGGATGGCTTCTTTTGAATCAGATAGACTCCCTTTTTCAGCCTGTGAAGATAGCCTTTTGAAGAGAGGCTGTGACAGATTTTGTTTATTTGATGGGGCTTTAGATCCGGAAAGAAATCTCTTATTTCGTCGGTATAAGCTATGTCAGCAGATGATATCATGTTGAATATTATCTGTTCTCGTTTGCTCATATAGATATTTTTGTTCATATCATACTATATTAAGGTACTATGTTTATAAAATTATCTACGAAATGGAGGAGTGAAGTTTTGCCAATCCCCCAATCTCCAACAATTGCAACGTTTTGCGGTGTTGCTGGCTCTGAATGGACGGTATAATCGATTGCCTTCTTTATTTCGCCTAATTCCCTTTCTCTTCCTGCAAAGGACTTCGGATCCGCCGGGAATCCTGTCACATAAGGATTAA
>JAGGZZ010000211.1 GCA_021161765.1 Candidatus Methanophagales archaeon
CATTGTATTTCCTTCTTAGTGCAGAGCCACAAAAAGGGCATCTGTCCATACTGGTAACGGCCTCTATAACTTTTGCCATAAGAATAAATCGGCGGTTAATATAAAAGAGTTTTAAGTGAAACTATGGGTCTGAGGCTTGCTTCCCATCAACTACGCCGTCTCCCTTAACTAAATCGGTTGGTAGGTTTCCGAAATCCTCAAAACACGGAAGTACGCCTGGAACATATACCAAGCCAATTCGATGATTCATAAATGTTCCCCCTAAAAGCTCTTTCAACAGGCTCATCCAAAATCTCTCCAACTATCTCTCTTAGTTCATCCTTCAACTGCTCAAGCTCATCATACTTATCCTTAAGCGTTTTTACAGTGTCCGTAAGCTCTTCCAAATCTTCGTTTGCTTCTTGTGTAAGGTGGAGGATGTGGTGATCATATGCTTCTATAATTTCTGGCAATGGTCTTACACCGAAATTCGCAGAGATTCCCTTGAGTCTATCCGAGCTGAGTTGAAAGAGATGGCTTTTGCGTCCACCGCCGATTTAGACAGGATATTCACACTCTCAGACCTTCCGATCAAAGAGGATATAAAAGCCAGGATGGAACTTTTAAGAAGGCACAGAGCAAGCTATTTTCTCATCCTGGAGATACTCACCAATCTCACGGATGGACTAAAAAGAGGCTCACGAGGAATCCTGCACTCTCAAGAGCAATAGAAAGTGGAAACGAGGATATTGCGAGGCTATTAGCTATTGATAGGCTAATTGAATACATACGGCATGGGAAAATCACTTTCCCCGGCAGTTATTGGTATCAAGACCTCGGAGCAAGGATAAAGGGTGTAACTTGTGATGATAAAGAATTTTTAACGCCAGAAATCCTCGAAAAGCTTATATCCGGCAACTATGAGGTGGATATATCGCCCCTTTATGATGTTTCATGCTTCACTGATGCAGAAGATGACGACCTTCCACCTTCCTCTTGGGTAGATTTCTCAGATGTGCTGAAAGAGATTTCTAAATAAACGGCTCTTCGTTCAATAAAATTTCTTTCGGCTTTTCCTTACCCTTCTCCATCTCGTCACCCGCGCTCATGTCAAAAACTCTTTTCAAAAAGCTATAATGTCGCACAAAAGTTAAATATCCGTTCTTCCGTGTCAAAATAGAGAACAAATGCATCATAGTCCTTTTTTCGCTCTTTCTTCGCATCTTCTAACAACTTTCCTCTTTTTTCTTCTGCATACACCATCCCCGGGACTTTTTCATTCGACTGTTTCCTGTAGAACAAAAACCAGTACATAAAATCAAAAGTGTCCTCCAATACGAGTTCCTCCATCTTCCTTTCGTAGTGCTCCACGAGTAATGAATGAACATTCACCTCTGCTGGTCTGTCTTCAAGAATCGTCTTCAGAAGTCTCTCACCTGCTTCATTATCCTTTTCTACCAATCTCTCTTTTAACCACTCGTCACAACTTCCGGGCCTTCCAGAAATGCTATTATCACATCGGGAAATCCTTCTACCTCCCCCTGTTCGTCTGCTACCAATACAGAACAGACCTCTTCAAAATCCGTCAATAACCAGACATCAAAGCTGTTCAGCGCTTTTATTTCTCCCTCTCCCTCCTATCCTTTGACTATTGCAAACTCATGTGCTTTCAACTCCTCTTCCTCGCCCAGCATCCTTAATTTGCTCTTTTTCATATGCCCTGCAAAAAATCAATTTGCATTTTGCACTTTGCATTTTACGCTTCCTACGTCCCCACCCTTATCGGATAAGAGATGCTTTTCAGCGTTGCAATTGCAGAAAGAGCAGCTAAATAGCTCGTCTTCGGATTCGCCCGCGAAGGGACGTTCTCCACACGCACGAATAACTTACCAAATTCGCCTCTCGCTTCTATCTCGTGCACGTTCTCCACCGCAGAGGGGTCTGCAACGATTTTCACCCGGGTAGCCTCGGGACCTATACCTGCAAGGCTTAAAGAGGCAGCTACGTTCACGTTCTCCGGGAAAAATCTTACTGCTTCCTTCGCAGAACCCGTGAACAGCGTTTCCTCCTCTTCTATCGAAAGCAAGTCTATCCCCTTTTCCTTCACGTACGCATTAC
The DNA here is from genome assembly GCA_021161765.1 of Candidatus Methanophagales archaeon. Taxonomy (GTDB): domain Archaea; phylum Halobacteriota; class Syntropharchaeia; order Alkanophagales; family Methanospirareceae; genus QEXZ01. Next base: position 2,098 of record JAGGZZ010000211.1, read on the forward strand.
CCGCGAATCCCGAAGGTGGCTTCCTTGTCGTTAACAGCACCGAGTGTATCCCGCCAATAGCACCGGATTTTAGCCCGTCTATACCTGCCACGGCGCCCGACGGGATATATACTTTACACCCTTTTTCCTTTGATATATGCTCGATTTCTTCAAAAAGACCATCCTCGTATATTAACGCACCCACGGTTAATATCATCACGTCCTTACCCTGTTTTAACGCGGGTATCGCAAACTCACGAACCGCAGCCTGCGATGCACACTCTATCAGTAGGTCAACCCCAGTTAAAATTTCGTCCAGCCTCGCGCTATCGGATTTTATTATCGCGGGCTTTTTTATCAGGCTTTTACGCAGCTTTTCTATCCTTTCAGGATGGCTGTCTATCAAAAATTTCAGCTCCATTCCTAAGTCCGCATATCCGTCTATCGCCTTGCATATTTCAGTCCCTATCGCACCGCAGCCGACTACACCCACTCGTATTTTCGTCATAAACTTTCTGCTTAAAAACCGTCTATAAAAAGAAAAGTTTATTAGAAGTATAAATAAATCTTCTTTGGTAAAGTTAACTAACATTCATCTTGAAATAACGGGGAGCTTGTTGCACATGCTGCTGAAAGAGATAGAGCATTTTTTGGAGGAAGATATAGGGCACGGGTATTACGAGCCGATATGTCCCCCCACGGATAGTAAAGCGGAGATAACCGCGAAGGAAGAAGGTGTTCTTGCAGGTTTAGAAGAGGTAAAAGAGATATTAGACTATTTGTCGGTTCAGTATTCCAGTGGATTTGAAGACGGAGCCCGAATAAGAAGCGGCGATACGATTTTGACGGTGCGCGGGACAGGTGCGAAGATATTGAGGGCAGAACGACTTGTGCTCAATTTCATGGGCAGAATGAGCGGTATAGCGACTTTAACGGATACGCTTGTAAACGAAGCAAGAAGGGTAAATCAGCGTATAAAAGTAGCAGGAACGAGGAAAACAACGCCGGGGTTCAGGAAATACGAGAAGAAAGCGATAAGGATTGGAGGCGGCGACCCACACAGATTCGGGCTCTACGAGGCAGTAATAATAAAAGACAATCACATAAAGCTGATGGGGCTGGAGAATGCGATAAAGAAGGTAAAAGGGAGCACAAGCTTCACAAAGAAAATCGAAGTTGAGGTTGAAAATATCGCGGAGGCGTTAAAAGCGGCGGAATTGAAGGTGGACATAATCATGCTCGATAACATGACAGCAGCGGAAGTAAAAGACTGCGTGAGGTTGTTGAGCGATAAAGGGCTTCGTGATGGCTTGATTTTAGAAGCTTCGGGTGGGATAAATATGGGAAATATAAAGGATTTTGCTTCTACTGGCGTTGATGTTGTTTCAATCGGCATGATTACTCATTCCGCTAAATGGTTGGGCTTTTCGATGAATGTCGTGGAATAGCAGGCACAGTCGAATCTCGTGGTTAATAATTTTCGGAATGACTTATAAATATATTTATACGTCCACGAGATATTAAGTAATTACGATACGAGAGCGAACAAATGAACATAGAATTCCAGCTAAAAGTCGGGCTTAAATGCAGTGGGCGTTTAAGTGACGCCGTAAGTTTGTCAGACCTGACGGAGTTTGTGAAGTATTGTAATGAAGGCATATTAAAAAAAGGTGCACCTCCCGGTTGCGGTGCTGAAATTACGAGGTGGGACGTTGCCGGGGAAAAAATTGGGCTGAAAATCGTCTCGGATAGGTTTGTGAGGGCGCATGATGCACTTTTCAGATTGAAGAACGAGTTTGGTAAATTTTTAGGTAAGCACCGAATAGGGATAAGGGGTATAGAAATAGAGGATTATGAGATAGGAATAGAATGGGAAGAGGGATTGAGAATAAAGAAATTACCGTTTGTAAAGGAAATAAAACAGGAAAAAGGGAGATTGCGTCTTTTTCTGGATGTGGACGAGTCTGCGTTAGAAAGAAGGATTCCCGATAGAATATTAAGGCTATTGGAGGATAAATGCGAGGCGGAAAGGTGGAAGGGCAAAAGTGAGCACTGGGAATTGCTGTTTGAAAGTGGCAAGAGGGATTTCTATTTCGATAAGGACCCTACGGAAGAACTGATAAAGCGAGGTTGGATACGGCATGCAGCGGGAAGGGGGCAGTGGATATACGGGCCGCAATTAACGAAGATATTCAGAGCTTTTGAGCGTGCCTTGCTGGAGGAAGTGTGCAAGCCCCTGGGATATGAGGAGATGATTTTTCCTAAGTTCGTGCCCTGGGACGTGTGGAAGCGTTCAGGGCATGCAAAAGGGATTTATCCTGAGGCGTACTACGTATGCACGCCAAAGACGCGAGACCCCGAATACTGGGAGGAAGTGATGGATTATTACAAAGTTACGAATGAGATTCCCCTCGACATGATAATGGATAGGATAGAGCCCGTGGGGGGGATGTGCTATGCGCAATGTCCGCCGTTTTGGATTTTCATGCAGGGGAAGATAATACCCGATGAAATTCTACCAATAACGGTTTTTGACCGGTCAGGAACCTCTCATCGCTATGAAAGTGGTGGGCTTCATGGCATAGAGCGGCTTGATGAGTTCCACAGGGTGGAGATAGTATGGATAGGGAAGAAGGAGCAGGTAATAGAACATGCGAAGCAGCTACAGGAAGGATACCGCCGCATATTCGAGGAGCTTATGGACATCGAGTGGCGCGAAGCATGGGTAACACCCTGGTTCATGGCGCAGGAAGGAAAAGCGGGTATGGCAGAGTCGAAGGAAGTGGGAACTACCGATTACGAAGCGGTCCTGCCTTATAGCGGGAAATGGCTGGAGTTTCAAAATGTGAGTGTGAATGGCAATAAATATCCAAAAGGGTTCAGCGTGAAACTGCAAAGTGGCGAGGAATTGTGGTCCGGGTGTTCGGGTGTTGGGCTGGAGCGGTGGGCTGCTGTTTTTCTCGCGCAGAAAGGTTTTGACCAGGATAAATGGCCTGAAAAGTTCAGAACTATCGTGGGTGAGCTGCCCGAGGTGTTCAGGTTTTTATAGAATAAACCCTTTTCTTTTAGAAAAAGAAAAGCGTTTTCGGAAAAGAAAAACTAAGGATAAGGAGGATAGAAAAATAAAATTAACAGTTCTTGTAGACAATAATAGAGAAAATAAATTATAAGAAGCCCATGCTAACCAAAAACTTTTTAAGCAAGGTACAGTTTACTCAAATATATGAAACCAAAAGCAAAGATACCTCTTGTAATTGCATGTGTAATATGCCTTGTAGTAGGCATACTGGCAGGCTATTTACCCGGCTATTATTCCGACATTCAAAATCAAGGTGATATTCTAACACAGGTATCCACCATTGACGCGATATTGGGTGGTCTTTATGATGGTGTAATAACTTACGGTGATTTGAAGGATTATGGCGACTTCGGCATCGGCACTTTTGAAGGTTTGGATGGCGAAATGGTTGCATTGGATGGCAATTTTTATCAGATTAAAGCAGATGGTGTGGCTTACCCTGTTACCGATACTATGACTACTCCTTTCGCCTGCGTGATTTTTTTTGACGCAGACCGAGAAATACCTGTAGGGGAAGGAATGAATTATACACAATTTCAGGATTATTTGAGTGATGCTATTCAAGAGAAGAACATTTTTCATGCAGTTAAGATAGAAGGCACCTTCGGCTATGTTAAAACGAGAAGCGTGCCGGGGCAAGAGAAGCCTTACCCTCCCTTAGTTGAAGTTACCGCTAACCAGCCCACATTTGAATTCAATGATATTGAAGGCACAATAGTTGGTTTTTATTGCCCTGATTATGTAGAAGGGCTGAATGTCCCCGGGTATCACCTGCATTTTATCACTGCGGATAGAAAAGCGGGTGGGCACGTCCTTGAATTTATTATTAAAGACGCAAAACTATCCGTTGATTATACTTCGGAACTTCATATCATTCTGCCAGACACGGAAGAGTTCAATCGCCTGGATTTGACAAAAAGTAGAAAAGAGGAACTGGAAGAGGCGGAAAAATGATTGCAAAAAGAACACAGTGTGAAGTTTTTTATTGTTGAAGGCGAGATTGATATGAGGACAAGAAAATAAATTACTGACACAGATTAACGCTTGTGGGCTCTGCCCACATCCCCGCAAGCCCTGAAAGGGCTTAATTAACACAGATGATAAAAATCAGCAATGTTAAACTTAAACAAGTCCGCGTCCGTGTAAATCAGTGTCTTAAGTAGAAAGAGGTTATACTTTATATACAAGAACAAAGGTGATTGGCATGAACGAAAAGGAAAAACAGAAAGAGGGGGAAATACTGAGGATACTGGAAGAAAATGCGCGGCTAAGCGATAATGAAATAGCGAAGATGGTGGACATGGATGAAGGCGGGGTAAAAGCTATCATATCAGAATTAGAGAACAGCGGAATTATAAGAAAATACAAAGCGTTGATAAACCACGAGAAAGCCGGGATAGAGACCGTGCAAGCGGTAATAGACGTAAAAGTCAATCCTGAAAGGAACACGGGTTATGATTCCATCGCGGAACGAATATCGCGATTTCCCGAAGTGAAGTCCGTGCGATTGATTTCTGGCGAGTATGACCTTTCGGTATTGATACAGGGGAAAACGATGCACGAGGTCGCATATTTTGTTGCAGAGAAGATAGCGCCTTTGGATGGAGTTCGTAACACGGTGACGCATTTTTTACTGAAAACGTATAAAGAGAATGGTGAGATGTACGAAGAGGAGGAGAAGGGAGAACGATTGGCAGTAACACTGTGAAAAATCCCAGAAATAAATTATTGACGCAGATTAACGCTTGTGGGCTCTGCCCACGTCCCCGCAAGCCCTGAAAGGGCTTAATGATAAGAATCAACACGGTTAAATTTAACAAAAATAAATCTGCGTAAATCAGTGTAAATCTGTGTCTTAAATAGAAGGATGCTATACCTTATAATATACAACAAAAAAGGAGTATGAACTCAGACAGAGTAGCAGATAGGGTAAAAGGACTAAAGGGTTCTGGGATAAGGGAGTTCTTTGATATCGCGCAGCAGACGGAAGGAGCGATTTCATTGGGTGTCGGCGAGCCGGATTTCGTAACCCCGTGGAGTATACGGGAAGCGTGCATATTCTCGTTAGAAAAAGGATATACATCCTATACGAGCAACTGGGGTCTGCTGGAGTTAAGGGAGATGATTTCAGACCGGGTTTATACGGATGATTCCGTGTATTACGACCCGGAAGGTGAGATACTCATAACAACAGGCGTAAGCGAAGCATTTGACCTCGCCGTTCGTGCTATCGCCGATCCTGGCGACGAGGTGATAATTCACGAGCCCTCTTATGTGAGTTACAAGCCCTGCACGCTATTTACTGGCGCGAGTCCGGTCTGCGTGGATACTGGGGTTGAGGACGAATTCAAACTGAGGGCGGAAAAACTGGAACAAAAAATAACGGATAAGACAAAAGCGATTATTTTGAGCTATCCTAACAACCCCACAGGAGCAACACTGAGCAGAAAGGACCTGGAAGAGATAGCAGATGTGGTGACCGAGCACGATTTGCTTGTTATTTCGGATGAGGTCTACGGCAAGCTGACGTATGATGGCAAACATACCTGCTTCTCATCGCTCAACGGAATGAAGGACAGGACGATACTGCTGAATGGTTTCTCGAAGGCGTATGCAATGACCGGATGGCGATTAGGGTATGCTGCGGGGAATAAAGACATAATAGAAGCGATGATGAAGATACATCAGTATATAATGCTCTGCGCGCCGATTACGGCACAGATGGCGGCGATGGAAGCTTTGAGAACCAATGACGAAATGGAGCGGATGGTGAGCGAATACAACCGGAGAAGAAGGTTGATGGTAGAAGGACTGCGAGAAATAGGGCTGAGCTGTTTTGAGCCAAAAGGTGCGTTTTATACGTTCCCGTCTATTGAGAATACGGGTTTCAAAACTTCGGAAGCGTTTGCGAAGCGGCTGCTTTTAGAGGAGAAGGTAGTGGTAATACCGGGCAGCGTATTTGGTGCTTCGGGGGAGAGGTTTGTAAGGTGTTCTTATGCGGTATCGCAGTATGAGATAAAGGAAGCTTTGGAGAGGATGGGGAGGTTTTTGGAAGGGCACCGTGTGGTGTAAATTCCAAACTCGTAAGTGAGCCCATTCCTCGCCACCCCAGAATAAAATTAGGGGGCATCCTCGTTGTTTATCTTTCCGTAGCACTTTATCAGTCTTCCTCCAATATTCTGTTGATTTCCTTCATCACCACGGGATTTATTGATACTTCCAATCCATAAGAAGTGGGTTTAGAGATTAAATATATCAAAGGTATAATAAATACAGAGGTAATAAAAATGGCGTTAAAACACATATTTGGAGAAACTCCGGTAGTAAAGATACTTGATTTTTTGATTGACCACAAAGGATATGAGTACTCTAAGACGGAGATTGCCGAGAACTAGGATATCGCATAGACGGCACTTAACGGGCATTGGGCGCTATTAGTGGAATGGGAATTTGTAAAAGAGAGCAGAAAGATAGGGAATGAAACGCTGTATAAATTGAACGAAGAGAATACGATGGTAAGAAAACTACTTGAATTCGATCATGAAGCGGCAGTGTATATGTCAGAAAGGATTGTAGAAAAAGAAACGGCGATAGAAAAGGTGCATAGGGTAACAACAGTAGAAGCGATTAAAATTCATGGATAGCAACGAAAAAAAACCTTAATCACACCGGTTCCACCTTTCCAAATAGGCACGTTTTCCGCATCTATTGTTACGTATCCCTCCTTAAAATTGCTGGTTGACGTTATTTCTTTTTCTAACAGTTTTATCCAATCATCAACATCGAGGATGTAGAAATCAGACCTTTCGTCTACGCTTTTATCTTAAAATCTACGAAGACAAGAAAATCATTCTTTCTGAACTTAAGATGCCTGCACTTAACTTAAGTACAGGGGCATGTGACTTACTCTTATTACCTATTTTTTAAAAGTTAAAATATAAAACAAAAAAACATTGCTATTTATAAACAGATAATGTTTATATGGTATGAATTATCTGTTTATTGTACCACTTAAAAACTGAGGACGAGATGATGGGAAGAACAGGTAAGGAAGGAGGGATGCGTATGAAAAACATCTTCGCTGCTGCCGTTTTCATCACGGTAGTAATGGCAATTGTGCTTGTTGCTTTTTCATCTACGGTGTCTGCGACGCTCTATAACAGAACTTACACGCTGACTGGAGGTAATATTACATACACAGGAGGTTTTGAGTCAGAGCCTGATGAAGAGATGAAAAAAATTAAAGATGAGAAAACGGGTGAAATTTCGAACGTCTATGCTGGTGAGAAGATTAGATTTCTCTGCGTGAATGGGTCTGTTTCGGTGACGGTTTCAGGACCTTATACGAAGACTACGGCAGTGGAGTGCTCGGGAGTACCGCACATAGATAACGATGTAGATGCTGGAGAGGAGTGGGACTCAGAGGGAAAACCCACAAGGGGCTACTACAGGGTAGAGGACTCTAATCTTGAAGGCGGCTGGTTTCAGCTCATGACGCAGTCGTTTAGCGTTGAGATTGCTGGAAAAAAGAAGAAAGCGAGGGAGGGCGAGAATTTTAGCCTCAGGATAAAGAGTAACAACAAGAAACAGGGCGTGATGAAGCTGACCCTTGAAGACAATGAAGGTTTTTCGATAACGGATGTCAATGGCACGGACATATACGAGGTTTTCGTACCTTACAAGAAGGAGCGGGAGTTTGTAGGATTTGCAGATAATAAAACCGTGGAAGAAATAGTTATCGAAGATGTGGAAGGGATAAATATCAGTGAAGACAAAGAGCTCGTTTTCGATACCTCAAAGCTGGACATAGAAGAAGGTAAATACAAGATAATCTTAGAAGACTATGCAACAGAGGCGAAGGACGACGTGAAAATAGAAGCTGAAAAAAGGTATCTGAAAGTGGAATGCGATGATGTCGTGAAGGGTGAGGACATTGTCATAATAATAAGAAGTTCATTCTACAAGAAAGAAGCAAACGTTATTGTTGAGGGTATTCCAGAGAAGGAAGGTAAAAAGAAGGTAAAGCTTGACGAGGACGGCAAAAAAAAGGTAAAAATTCATACTGAAAATGTGGACTACGGCACGTATGAGATAACCGTTGAAATTTGCGGCGATAGCATGAAGGAAACCAAATATGTGACGGTAAAGAGAAGTGGGACGAGTTTAGAAGTGCCTGAAGATGCCACTGTCGGTGACATTGTACACATAAAAGGGACTGCCGCGTCCGGCGATTTCGCCGTGGTTCTCGTTGATGACGTATTCAAGAACAAAGCACGAATAAGCGATGAAAAATTCGCGTGGGACTGGGACACCGGCGGCGAACCCGCGGAATACCGTGAGATAGAGGTTTTTATAGTAAACGAAAGCGAATTGCCTTCCACACCCGTTGGAGAAACCATCGGTGATGACTGGCAGCGAGAGCATGGTGTGGACGCATCTGCAACTATATTCTTGTTTCTGCCAACGTTCAGCATGACCGTCCCGAAATGCATAGCCAGGGGTGATGACGTGGTAGTAAGTGGCACTGCTATCGGCACAGCTCACGTTTTTGTTATCGCCATCAACTACAAAGGTGAAGTGGTGTTCCCACCGGGTGGAACGGCAGGCGCGATAAATGCGAGGACGACTTCTGTTGAGGATGGCAAATGGGAGGAAACTATTAGCGAGCTTGATTCCGGAAGGTATACCGTGATTGCACTTTACGAAGGAAAAGATGGGATAACTGATGCCATAAAAGGTGGTATGTGGGAAGCAGGTGACAAAGGCAAGACGCTGGAGCAAAGGGTGGCGATTCTTGAGGATGCAATAACCTCGGCAGGCAGTGACGACCTGTTTGAGCGCGCTGAGTTCTCTGTTCATACACCGAAGGTCATTTTGAAAGAGCCGAAAACAGTAGTGGAAATAGGTGATGAGATAACCGTAAAAGCAGAAACAAACATAAGAGAAGGCGAGAAGGCTTTTATTTCGCTCTTCCAGAACTCAAGCTCGAACAACTTGAAGAAGACTTTTGCTCGCGTCGAGAACGGCAGCGTGAATGCGAGCATCAATACGAGCGGGCTGTTACCTGGCAAATATAATATAGCAGTGGACATCAGTGGAAGGGCTTCTGCTGAAAAGGAGATAACACTGGTGGATAAAAAGGAAGTTGTGGAGGAGGGCAAAGAGGAAATAGCACAAAATGTATCTGTGACCGAGCCCGGAACAGCGGAAGAAGCGAATGAAAGTATAGGCGAAGAGAAAGATGAAATAAACGAAAGTTATGAAGAGGAGGAGAAACAAAAAATACCGATAAACGTCTGGGATTTGGTTATTGCTGTCGTCGTGGCGAGTGCTATTTTGGCTGTGGCGAGGCGCAGGCGTGGGCGGCGTTGACACCTGCACCTTTTATTCGGGCGTAACAATCGCTAAGAAATCAACCCTGTCAAAAATTGCTTAGGTTTTCTGGTGCCTCTGCGTTCTCCGTGTGCTCTGCGGTGGAATTTATTTTTATTTTTATTTTTAAACCATTAAATTAAAGCAGATTATTACAAGGGGAACCGAGCAATGCACGAAAAGAATAGAATAATAGAAATCTTCGATACGACACTACGAGATGGCGAGCAAACGCCGGGCATTTCGTTTACCGCCGAGCAGAAGAGAACGATTGCAAGGCAGTTGGACGCGCTTGGCGTGGACATAATAGAAGCAGGAACGCCAATTACGTCAAAGGAGGAGAAGGAAGTCGTCCAGCTTATCTGTGACGAGGGGCTTTCAGCGAAGATATGCGGACTGGCAAGGATTTTAACGCAGGATATTGACGCTTGCGTGGATTGCGGCGTTGACATGATTCATATATTCGTACCGAGCTCAGCGATTCAGCGCGAGCACACGACAAAGATGAGCGAAGCCCAGGTGAAGGAGCAAGCCTATAAGATGACGAGATATGTCAAGGAACGCGGTTTTATGTGCATGTTTTCAGCAATGGATGCAACGCGGACGCGATTGGAGTTTCTGATAGATTTATACAAAACCGCGGAAGAAGCAGGTGCGGACATCTTAAATGTGCCTGATACAGTGGGCGTCAGCGAACCGTTTGCGATGTACGAGCTTGTGGGCGAGATATATCGTGCCGTGAAGGTTCCAATCAGCATACACTGCCATAACGACTTCGGGCTCGCGGTAGCGAACAGTTTGGCGGCAGTGAAGGCAGGTGCTTCGGAAGTACAGGTATCGGTGAATGGAATAGGTGAACGAGCGGGAAATGCAGACCTCGTTGAGACAGTGATGAGCTTGAACTCGATTTACGGGCTGAAAACGAACATAAAAACAGAACGGTTATTCGAGATGGCAAAGCTTATTGAACGCTTAACAGGCATACCAATCCCCGTAACCAAACCCGTGGTTGGCGAGAATGCGTTCTCTCACGAGTCCGGGATACACACGCACGGCGTAATGGTGAGAAGTGATACGTTTGAGCCCGGGATAATGACGCCTGAAATGGTGGGGCATAGAAGGCGAATTGTGCTCGGCAAGCATACGGGGAAGCATTCGGTAGCGAAGAAATTATCGGAAATCGGGATGTCGCCATCGAAAGAAGAACTGGAAGAAATACTCGAAAGGATAAAGGAGCTTGGTGCGAGCGGTAAACGAGTTACCGATGACGACCTGTTCAGCATAGCGGAAGTGGTAATGGGCGAAATTGCACGGCACGAGCGAATAGTAGAACTGAAAGAGCTCTCGGTGATGACCGGGAACAATTTGATACCCACAGCATCGCTGAAAGCGGTAGTGCGAGGGAAGGAATGCACGTCCGCACAGATGGGGCTTGGTCCTGTAGATGCCGCGTTAAAAGCGATTCAACAGGTAATAGGCGGGGAAATAGACGGTGACATTGAGCTTAAAGACTTCAGAATAGAAGCGATAACCGGCGGTTCCGATGCGCTCGCAGAAGTAATCGTGGGTGTAAAGAAAGGCGACAGGATGGTAACGGCACGCGGCGTACGTGAAGACATTGTAATGGCTTCGGTAGAGGCGTTTATCAATGCGGTGAATCGGTTGATGCAGAGATAATTGCTCAATATCTGGGGGGGCATAAATCCTAAGTACAAAACTCTAAATAAGCCCCTACTGGGCTTGCGGGGTTACCGGGGCATAGCCCCGGTCTAAACAAACCTTTCTTTTAGGATTTTGGCATTGTTTAGGATTAAGCCCTTTCAGGGTTTTCGGGGAGCGTGCCTCGCAGCCTAACGGTTAAACTTAAGATAAACCGAGGACATTTTTGACGGTAAAATTTCTTTCCTCTATCACTTCTAGACCGCCATCCTTTTTCTCTATTTTTATAAATTAGACAAAATGGGTTGGATTTATATCAGGAGAATAAGGTGGTGGGAAAACCAAGCTTATACGTAGTGATTCTGCAAATGCACGCGTTTTCTGTGCTATGTGGGCTCGTGCGTTATCAAGGATCAATATGATGTGCTTTTTGGGATTTTTATCGCGGATTAGACGAAGGAATGCACACACATACTCCGCAGTTGAATGCTCCATAAACGCCACAACCTCTTTTCCGTTTATAGGATAAAACCCAAAGGTATTGGCCCTATACCTTGCTTGTGTTTTTGACAATCTGCGGCTTACCAAAAGACCAGAACCTTTGCTTATTATCCCTCGTCTGTGGTGCCGCCTGGTCCAGAAACCCAATGATTCATTCCCCTTGGACCTTATCCACAGCCTCCTTTCAGAGATTCTGTAAATAATTCCCCTGCATTTTCCGGTCGATGGTAATCATGCGCATAGGGTTTGGCATAATGCATCTTAAACTCCCGCAGTATCCGGGAGACCTGCCTGTTGCTGTAGACAACATTAAAATCGTTCCTGATGAGTGCCCGCACTTCTGGAGTCAACCACGCACCCTTGCTTTTGAGCCGCTCTTTCAATTGTTCCTTCTGTTTTCTGGTTAGCTTTGGTGGTTTTTTTTTTCTCCTCTCGAATAAGACGTTTTAATTTTTCCCGCGAAATATGCTAAACATAAAATTTGTTGCCCGAGGTGACCCCGCTATATCTGTGGATACAAAGAAAAGAGAACTTGTGGGGGACTTCAAAAACCAGGGCAAAACCTGAAGAAAGAAAGAAAAGTCTCAAAGTGGTTGCCCGTCTTGATAAGAGGAAATATGAGAGAGGGATAGTGCTCTCTGATGAAGATATGGCAAAACTGAACATAAAAACGCATGCGCTAGCTACATCCTAAATGGAATTATTCTATTAGACTACCGAGAAAGGATTCTGAATTTTGGAG
>JAGGZZ010000106.1 GCA_021161765.1 Candidatus Methanophagales archaeon
ATGTACCCTAATCATTGACGAATAGCAATGCCTGAGCAATCTAGAAGTAGACTCATATGAAGCGTTCAAGCAATTTGTAGATTATGCGTTGGAAGAAAAGCCAGATGTAATACTACACGCAGGCGATCTGTTTGATTCCGTACGCCCGACAAACCGCGCTATTTGTTTCGTTCTCGAGCAGTTAATAAGGTTAAGTAAAGCGGGCATACCTTTCGTGGTGATTTCAGGCAATCACGAAACGCCGCGGCTAAAGGAAACGGGCAGTGTATTCAGCCTGTTTGAGCATATTCCTGGGGTGTACGTGGTTTATGAGAACAAGTATGAACTCATTGAAATTGACGATTTGCAACTACATGCGATTCCGCATTCCGATGATATGGAGGGCGAGAAGAAAAAAATGACGTTGAATATTGACGCTAATGGTTCTAGTTCTAATTCTAATTTTAATTTTAATTTTAATTTTAATGTCGCACTCCTTCACGCAAGCGTTCTCGGTGCAGGACTACCAGCCTTTATGATGGGCGACTTCAACGAGCAGGTGGTTGGTATTGACGACCTGGCAAAACTCGATTACCTCGCATTGGGGCATTTCCACAGATGCACGAGAGTAATGGAAAACGCCTATTACGCCGGGTCCACTGAACGATTCAGCTTTAACGAGGTGAACGACAAGAAAGGGTTCTTAGAAGTCTCTTTGGATACCAACGGCGAAAAAGAAGTCGTATTTCATCCTTTAAAGACAAGAGAAATGGCGGATTTAGAGCCAATTGCTTGCCGCAGTCTCGATGCGCACGAGGTAAAGAGAGCCATAAAAAGTCGCATTCAGGAATGCAATCCGCGAGACAAAGTTGCAAGGTTAAAGGTGCAGGACATTCCCCTGCACGTCTATCACTCGCTGGATTTTGACGAGTTGAAGCAGTTGACGAAATCGGCAGTTCATTTTGAGATAAAATATGAGTTCCCGAAGGATAATGAGCTACTTTCTGCGGAACGTCCAACTTTTCGGTCTTTACACCGCGAGTTTGAGCACTTTATCAGGACATACACGATAGGGGCGCATGTGGATAAAACAAGGCTAAAAGAGTTAGGGTTGAAGTATATGCAGGCATGGGAAGAGGGTGGTGAAGAAGAATGAACCAAAAATAAATTATAGACACAGATTAACGCAGATTAACACAGACAAAACAAACTGCAAAGTGCAAAATTTGTGTAATCGATAGTTAAAATCAACAATGTCAAACTCAAATAGGGTCCGCGTAAATCCGTGTCTTAAATACATGGAAGTCATACTGTATATACAATGAAAAAAATAATTATATAGTTACAAGTTATAAACGAGAGGTGCAACTTGTCAGGTGTTCCAACCCTTACATCTAACACCTCAAACCTTAAACCCAACAAACACCTTAAACCTACTCAGTCCCGTGGTGTAGTGGTCAAGCATACCGGCCCTTGGAGCCAGTGACGGGGGTTCGAACCCTCCCGGGACTATTTACTCAGTCAAGCAAAAGTAACCCGTAAAAAGTCAGTTTTTGATACGGTGATGTGAACACTTCCGCCTCATAGCCAACTTTCCGAACCGTAGCGAAAACGTCTATCCCGCATGCTTCCATTGATGGTCTTGCTCTATCCTGATGCGCGCAGAATCGCTCTGGCACTTTGTCCAAGACTTTCTCCTTCTCGGGAATGCAGGGTTCACAATAGGAACAAGGAAGTGCAGTCATCGCAAATGCTTTGTAATAGCCCGCGAGATAAGCGCATCTTTCCAGCTCGAACATCGTATCGCTTATCTTCTTGATGGCATCCCATAAAAAGTGGTGGATATGGTAAGAAGGAACGTCAGGATTCGGCTGTACGTCTTCGAATCTCACGATAATCGCCTTTTTATAGCCCTTTATGAGCTTTATCGTCTCTTCTGGCGTTGGTGTATACGGGGGGCAGGTAAGGTGCTTCGCATAGCCTCTACACCCATACCGGCATTTCCACCGCACCCAATCAGCTACTTCTATCTCATCTGCGGGAATACGTTTAAAGTCCTTGTGTATCTTCCTTAGTTCCTGCAAAAGTGTATCCAAATCTTTTTCCATCGCTTCTCACCAAACCCTTTGGCTTTCTCAGCCCAGCGCTTGAAATCCTGCGCATGCTCTTTGTTATGCTCAATCCAATGCATCAGTAATAAACTTAGTTTCTCCTTCTCATCTCCCATTTTATACTTGTATTATAACAGGTACTTTTTTAGCATATAATCTGCAGCAATACCCAGAACATATTCCCAATATTTCCTGTCATGGCTATGAGCCCCTTCCTTCTTCCCATTTCCTTTTGGATTCTCTACCTCCGTTGGAACATCCACGATGCCGAGCATTTTTTTGGATTTATACTGCTCAGGATGGAGAACACGCAAAATGCTCATCGTAGAAACGTGAACAGCAAATTCATTCGAAAGCAGTAAAGATAAGTTCCATGCGCCAAGCTCTGGGTATTGCTGGTGCACTTCTTCGATCGCCTTTATTTCCACAGCGGTCAACGGTTCTGTACGCTTGGAATCAACGTTTGGGTTTCTCTGAGGATTCGTCAGCGGGTTCGTGTAGACATTGTTTTTTTCACGCTTCTTCTTCTCTACTCTTTTAACACCTTCTTCCTGTTGGCTTGAATTACTGTCCTCTTTTTCTCCATCGTTTTTTTTTGAACGTCGTCCCTTTTGGAATCGAAGAGACCGAAAATGCCCTTTTCTACATACTGGTGATACCAGTGATAATATGTATCCCGACATACACCGAATTCTTCGATAACTTTCCGGATAGTGTTTCCAAGCTTTGTATGGGCATGGATCATTTCAAGCCTTCTTTCGATTTTTTCCGATAATTCAAGTTCTTTTTTCATAGCCATCCCCTCAAAAAGTAGTTTGGCTATGAATATCGTTTTTCTATATTTAAATGTCCTGGTAATTGCTGCGGGTTAACGCCAGATATATCACTTGTTATAGTACAATATTCCTGCGTAACGTTCCTCCGGAGCCTTCTAATTATATTCAGCGGTCAGGAAGAGCGGGTAGCAGGCTTGATTCGGTTGGTTTCACTTTAACCTTTGCTCAACTCAGATCCCATGACCACACATATTTTAAAGAGCCAGAAACGATGGTAGGTGGTCGAATAAAGCCACCTGTTGTCGAGATTCGTAATGAGAAAATTGTTCGACGTCATTTGCATTCAATAGTTTTGGCAATGTTCTTCAGAGAATATCCAGACTATTTTGGGATTGCGCAATCATTCTTCAAGTTGGAAAATGGAGGGGTTATAAGGCTTCAAATGTTAAAGGAGTATCTTAACAAAAGACCATTAGATTTGTTAAATTCGTTAAAGAGAACAATTCCCAAAAATATGCATGCTACCTTTGATTTAGAAAGCTGGGGATGGGTAAAAGATTTTACTGATAAAGATGGTTCATTAGAAATTGCTGATGCAAAAATAAGAGATGAATACACTCACCTGCAAGAGTTTTACGAACAAAGAGATGAGGAATACAGAGCCACTCGAAATCAAAGAATACGTAACAGATTGAATGCAGATATGGCTGCCTTAGGAACTATCAGAATCAATTCTGTCATGAAAAACTTAAACGAGGAGTTGTTGTTGATTTCTTGTCAAATAATCTGGAGGATTGGGAAAGATAGAATGTTACTTTACCGCTCCAAATACACCTCCTCCACCTTCCCCTCCACCTCCCTCGTCCTCTCAACCGCCTTCGCCACCTTTATATAATGCCCCATCTCCTCCAGCGACAACTCCCGTCCTTTCCTATCCTTCAAATACTTCGCCATCACCTGATACGCCCCTATTCGATATTCCCACACCTCTTTAGAAATACCATCGAAATACTGCTCCTTGTTAATCCAAACTCGCTCGCTATTCTCATCGTAATAAACCTTCTCAACCTCGTCGGAACCACTTTCCGGAAACCCTACGCCTGTTTCACCAAGCGAAGGATGCTTCAGCAAATGCAGTTCCACGAGTTCCTTACCCAGCTCGCCCAGGTTCTTGAACTTCTCATAATCCTCTGGCAGCGGAACCCTTGGGAAATCTATCTTCAGAAACTCCTCGTAACGTTTCCTGTAAGTCGGCGAGTAAAGAACAGCGTAGATGTAATAAAAAATCTCTTCTGGCGTTGGCTCTGTGCCAAGTGCTTCCTTTACGGCCTGTAAAAACTCTGCGGTGAAGTTTGGTGTGCGTTCTGGTTTGGATACTTCCTCATCTAATAACTTTCCTTTGGGTTCCTCAGGGTAGAGGTAGAGAGGAGCTATATTTGCATCCTTTGATTAATTTCCTCTTTCGTAAATCCCACCACAAAATGGTCTCGATGCGTCTTCACCCCACTCGACCACTCCTTGAATATATCCGTCACCTTCCAGAACTTCTCGTACTCCTCCTGCCGTGCGAAATCCTTAGGCACGAAGGAATAATAAGGCTCTCTCGGCTCAAGTTCCTGCCATTCCGTGCTCTCCACGTCATTCTCAAAAAGATTTCTGTATTTCTCGCTTCGCAGCCCCCACAAATCCGCATAATAAACCTGCTTCTTCTTCTCCTCTAACGGCTTCTCAAGCTTCACGAACAAAGCAATCGCAACGCCCTGCTGAATGTCAAACACGTTCTCATCCTTACCTCCTTCCGGCGTGAGCTCTCCTATCCTCGAAGACCCGTGCAAATTCAATATGTAAATCTGGTCAAAAGACGCAAGCAATTTCTTCCTCATTCCTCGATGAATTACACCCGAAAGATACGAATTGTTAGTAATGAACCCTACTATTCCCTTGCCTGCACGGTCTAATTTCCAGTGTGCAAACCTGATGAACTTTATGTAATCATCGGACAGAGGCTGAATGTTCCGCTCTTTTCTCACGTCCTCCTTGTAATTTTCCATCAGTTTCTCGATGAAATCCGGCTTGTTCTCCGAACTCACCGAATACGGCGGATTGCCGAGCACAACCCGAATAGGAATCTTCTCTTTCACCTCTTTCGCTTCCTCTGCTTCTTTAATAAGATTTGTCAGCGGAAGTGCTCTCTGCTCCGGCTCTTTCATCTCCAATGTATTCGTGAGGAAAAACTTGAACCGCTTCTCATCCTCGAGCTCGTAGCCAAGTTCTTCTAAAAGCATCGCAACGCGAAAATGCCCGATAACGTAAGGAGCCACGAGGAGTTCAAACGCGTGAAAATCACGCATCACGTGTTCTTCTAAATAAGAAGAGACGAGCCCGCCTTTTCTTCTCCCTTCTAACTCTTCCTTCACCTGTTTTATCGCTTGAATTTCGTAGAAATGAATTACCGGGTCTTCTTCCCATTTCGTTAGCTTGAACTCATCACAAATCGAAGCGACATCGGCTTTCTCAAGCATCTCTGCGATGTCGTCAATAATCCACGTTAGCGAAGCCGGAAAATCAGGTCCGACAAAGGAATAAAAAATTTCACGCAACAGCGGCACACTCTCGGGTATATACTTCCATGCGCCTACCTTCAAATTCTTCTCACCCTGCTTGTGCATCCGCATCCAGGCGGCAAAAAGTCCGTAGGCTATTGTCTGCGCATATAAACCCGCAAATTTTTCTTTCGTCAGCGTTTCTATAAGATTCTCCTGAAACGCCTTGTAAAAATTCATCACCGTTGATTGTCCCGCCAAAAGCTCCTCGTTCAATACACCTTCGAGCAGTCTCGTCCTCTTTGCAAGCGCAATCGAAAGGTCGTTCGAGTTCTTTATCTCCGGCGTGGAGAACGCGAAGAACGTCTCGAGCAGTCCATAGAACGCTTCTAAGTTCTGTAGTGATGGCAGTTCAAATTCTGACGAAAAAGTCGGGTATGCCAACTTCAGTCCTCTTTGGTAAAACAAACGGGAACGTTGAATATCCTAAAATCCGTCCTGAATCTTTGATAAAGTGTTTCAAGCAATCGTAGAAGCTGCCTTCACTGTAATTACCGCCGGCGTAAATCTCGTAAATTTCTTCAAAGTATTCTTTGAGTGCTTTCTTAAGTTTTTCTCTTTCCTTCTTGTTGTACATAAACTATAACTTCCTTTTATTTACGACACTGATTTACACGGATTTTTTCTTTCTTCTGTTGGACTGGGCTAACTGCATTGCTCTTTTTATCTGTATTAATCTGTGTCTATAATTTATTTTTTAACCTCCCTCACACCCGATTTCCCATACGCCTTTTGCACCACGATTATATGAACACTTGGGTCAGTTACGGTTATCTGGCTGGGAGTGATCAACAAACATTCAGACTCCTTCATTGACGAAATCATCATCTTATATATCTCTTCTCGATTGCGAGGGTCCATGTGCAAATCGAACTCGTCCACCGCTCTGAAGGGGGACCGAAGCATCTGCTGAATTGACAACAGGAATGCCATTATCGAAGCGGTCTTCTCACCACCGCTTTGCGTATAGTAATCAAACAGAACAGGTGGAGAGCCGCGGAATCCAACGAAAAGTTCTAAACCCGCATTTTCCATATCTCCATCCTCGACATTAACCACCCGTGCTAACCCGGCAGCGCCTATGCAGGACAGAATCTGCTGAAAAGATGAATTGATAGAATCCAAAAGGTCGGTTATCGCCTTTCGCCAGATTTTCTTCCTCGAATCGAGTTCGCGCAGCCCTTCTCGTTTATTCGCCATCACTATCTCCGATTTCTCTTTCAATTCCTCAAACAACCGTGAATAATTCGAGTATATTTCCTCCGTCTCTTCCGGTATCTCACCCAGCGCTTCGATTTTCGCACCCACCAAACTTATTTCATTCTCTATTTCGCTCTGTTTTCTTTCTGTCGCTATCCTTTCACCTGCTTTTTTCTTCACTGATGCCAGGTCCGTCATCTTTTGATTCACTTTCTCCATCTCTGCTTTAATTGCGTTTATATCAACTTCGAGCATGTCGCGCTTAAACCGCAGGACCTCTTCCTTTACTCGATAGCTTATATAAGCTTCCATGTCCGATTCCTGGCTTCTTTCAACAGCTCCGAGTTTACTTTGCACCTTATTTATTTCCTCTTTCAGCTCTTCGCTTCTTTTAAGAGCTCCTTTTAGCCTTTCCCTTGTTTTATGCACCTCTTCTTTCTTTCCCAGCTCGCTAAAAAGCCGTTCGTTCTCCCGCAGATGCTCAGCTAAAACCGCAAATTTCGTTTCTTCCTTTTCTAAGTGCAAAAGTTCGTAAAAGGATTCCTTAGCGGTGATTTTCCACGAGTCGAGTTTTTCCCTCCATACTTTTATCTTTTCTTTTGTGTCCTCTATCCCACTCAGATTTGATTCGAGCGCAGTTTTCTTCACTTTAAGCCGCTCCGCGAGTATTTTTAACGCTGATTCTTGTTTTATTATACGTGCCCAGATTGCTTCTCTCTTCAACCAGCTTTTCCTTTCCTCCAGCTCTTCCCGCTGCAAATACTTCTCATGCATCTCTTTCCAGTAACCAAGGCTTTCTTCTGCCCTTCCAAGCAATTCAGAAATAGACTCGTCTTCGCTTATGATTGATTCGAGCCGGTTCTTCGCTTCTATCACCTTTTCTCGATATGAACTGAATCCAACCGCCTCTTCTAACAGCTTCAGTTTCTCCTGCGGTGACGTCAGGCAGAATCGTTCCATTGTGTTTTGATGCATGATTATCAGCATATTATTTGGGTCGAGCCCAAAACCTTTGAACAGCCTGGTAACTTCTTCGTAGCTTATCTGCTTATAATCCGCTTCCCACCAGTAATTCCCATCGTTCCTCAGATACCTCGACAGCATGAAGGTATCGGCATCTGAAAAGCTGATTGGTCTTCTCCCATTCGTTTCTTCGTTATCAAATACCAGCGTAATCCTTGCGATTTCCTCGCCTCGCCTTATCAAATCCCTCAGCCTCTTGCTTCTCTCCGTGTATATCTGACCCAAAGCAACGGAAATCGCTAATAGAATAGATGATTTTCCCGCACCGTTTGGACCTGAAATCAGATTAAGCCCCTGTTTTAGCGGTATTCTCGCATATTCGTAGGACATGAAATTTTCTAAGATTATTTCTTTCAGCCAGATGCGGGTACTTTCTTTGGCAGTTAATTTTGGCATTTTATGAGTTCGGATGAATATATTATTATTAATGTGTTTTTGGAAAGTTAAAGTTTTAAGTAGCACAGCGATTATTTAATATTGGGGTGAAAGAGAATGGATTCGAATAAGTTTATGCCGCACTTGCTTTCGCATCCGAGGCATTGCGGGCAGATATAGTGTATCCCATCCAACTTGAGAGAAAGGGAGGGGCGAAGACAAGTGAAGTTCCTGGCTGATGAATGCGTGATTCGCAATGCTAATGTCTGAGAATAGAATGCTTTATTAAACTTACCTGCCAATCAATTATAGAACATAGAACATGGTCTTAGCAGGAAAACTATTCCTGGTTGAAGTGGACGTTGATGCCGACTTGCATACGATAGCCGCTAAGCTGAAGGGATTTAAATCAGAAGAGAAATTGAAAGACAACGACAAGGATATAAGTTTGATTACTGAGATAAAGGACTTGCACTTAACCGGTGATTCTTTACATGGGACTTTCATCCAGGACCAACTTCTGGATGTCTACCATCACGGTGAGCGAGTGCATATACCAACCACGTCTGAAGCTCCTTTCTTCTTCGTTGAGCAAAAGCAAAAGGGTCGGATTGTTCTGACGGTTATGGAGAAGAAAGCAAGGGCAAATAATATCGCTAATCAGTTGAGCAAAATACTGTTCATAACAACCGGGAAGATAGTAGAAGTGGGGATTGAACCCGCGCGATTTGTGCGTTTTCATGAAGATAATTTCGAGGACACAAAAGTGATCTTCTTCGACGATGTAAACCTGCCGAATATCAAAAAACTGTCTTTGTATGGCTCTGCTTTGGGGGATACGTCCTTGTATGTAGACCACTTGAAGCACGGGAAGATATGGTACATCGTATTGAGGTCTAAACGGCATGGAACGGTGGTAGGCGTCACGAGAAACGGAGTTGTAACAATTTTCAGCAAAGCGAAGAAAGAAGATTTCATAGATTATGTGAAGGATGAGATTATTGGTTTGATTTAAACTTCATTCAAATCCCGATCAAAACTTTGCTGTGACAGCTTCAATTTCTCCCTCCTTTTCTATAATCCGAAGCTGAGTTACTTGTGGGATGGTTATTTCAGCCGCACCCTCAGAATTAAGATTCTCATACAATATTCTGAGTATGTTTTCATCTATTTTATTAAGAAAACGGAGAGATGATGTCGCAAGATAAGTTTGATCAAATTTGCTTCGCTAATTTCAGTTAGTTTCTTTTTATATATGAATGCTCCATCAACCCACATTATTTGATGGTTTTTGGTGTGCTTCCTGAGCTATTCACCGCCTATGCATGGATAAAACGTGCATATAGCACAAAAAATACGGTCATCCGGCGAAAGCAGCAGGGGGTAAAAAACAAATCGTGCATGCAATCAATCAATGATGCCTCTCAGGACGATGCTTATTTGGGGAGAGAAGTGACATCCAGAATATCCATCTTCTCCCTCATGAGCTCGACAAAGCTATTTATGCTCGCGATCTGCTCGTGATAGCCTGCTTTTGCCTTTTTCGCGTTAAACTCC
>JAGGZZ010000069.1 GCA_021161765.1 Candidatus Methanophagales archaeon
CTCAAAATTCAAAACAGACTTTCCTTTTGGGATTTTTGATTTGGATATTGTTTAGGATTAAACCCTTTCCGGGTTTGCGGGGACGTGGGCAGAGCCCACGATGCTTAGGATTTGGGATTTTCCACACCTTATTGAGCATATACCTTCTGGTGCATCTTCTTGAAAATAGTAGGGCAGCTAATACTTGTTATTAACGCAAGCACAATGATAGCCGATTCCATTGCTGTATCTATCAACCCGAGTTCCACCCCGACCGTAGCCATCGCGATTATCAAGCTTAATCGCGAAGAAAGTAAAACACCGGCGGAAATGCTTTCCTTCAACGAATGCCGGATGAGAAAAAGCAGCGACGGCGCTATCTTCACCACGAATGCAAGTACAAGCAGCATTGGAACCAGATAAATCCCTCCTCGCGTCAGTGCTCCAAGGTCAAACTGCATTCCTACGCTTATAAAGAATATCGGTATGAGGAATCCGTATCCTATCCCGAAGAGTTTCTGTTCGAGAACCGTCCCACCACGGAACAAAAGGGAGAGCATCACACCCGCAAGAAACGCACCCAGTATGGCTATGGCTTTAATATCCGCTATCTCGGATAAAGCAACGAATACGAGCAATAATGCGAAGGCAGCCCTTACACCCATCTCTGATGGCTGGTCGGATTTAAACCATGCGGAAAGACGCTCTGGATAGTGCCAGATTGCAAGCTTACCCACGTAATATACGATGAAAAACAGAACGAATACGAGCGCAATTAAAAGCATCTCTCCTGTGACTCCCTTTTTAAAATATAGCGTGTACACCGTAACGAGCAGCACAGTGGCAAAATCCGCAATGAATGCCGATATAAGTACTGTCTGCCCAAAATCGCTTTTTAATAGCCCCTGCTCCCTTATCGTTGGCACGGTCAACCCCACCGCGGAGGTTGAGAGGACGAGCGCAAGATATAATCCAAAGCCCAGTTTAGTCGTCAGGAATATCGAAATGCCGAGTGTGATGATAAAGATAAAAGTTCCGAAGATAAACAGTTTCGCACCATGAACCTCCACCTTGGAAAAATCTATCTCCAGACCTACTAAAAACATCAGAAATATAAGCCCAAAGCTCGCAAGAAAGTCTATAACTATTCGTCCTTCCGCTTCGGGAGAGAACCCCAAAAGCCCAAAGCCAATTCCACAGATGATTTCTCCAACCACTGCTGGAACGCCTATTCTACCAGAAAGAATCGGAATGATGAATGCGAATCCCGCTATTGCCAATAATAGGACATAGGGGCTTATGGTTAGGGTCATAGGCATCACACAACCGTTAGAACAGAACAGGGTGCCTCGTTTACTATTTTCCTGATCAGGTCAGACCTTATAACACCCGTTCCGCGCCAGGGAATCACTGCGAGTTCGTAATTCCCACTTCTCACTTCTTTTACCGCTTCTATCATCGGGTTACCTTCCACCCAATTTTCAATAATCCGTACGTTTCCTTTTTCTCCTATCTTTTTTATCCCGTCAATCAGCTCACCTGGAACAATCTCCAGAATAAGTAAATGCAGCTCAGCCCCGCAGAAATGCGCTATCTGAACCGCGTGCCTTCCAACACTCGCAGATACCTCAGATGAATCCAGAAGTGCAAGAACGCGTTCGTAATACCGGAATGTTCGCGCAACAAGAATCGGGCAGCAAGCACATTTTATCAGCTTCAAAACGACACTCCTTTTAAATATTTTATCCAGAATGCCAAGTTCTTCGTGGTCTAGTATTATACAATCAGGGTAATAGAAGTGTTCTTTTACACGGTCCATTATTATACAGCCGGGATAATGCAGGTGCTTTTTTATTATCTCCATCAGTTTTTCCTCTTCCAACAATATCTTAAGCGGTACGCCCAGCTCCGCTGCCCGGGATTCCATCTCTTGCCTGCCTATCTCCTCAGATGATACAGCCGTAACCTCCGCTCCCATGACGGAAGCAACCAACAAAGCTTCTTTGAACGCCTTCTCCACCGTATCATTACTGATAATTGGAACGAGGATTTTTTCGAAAGGCATGCGTATTTCGGTGCTCGCATCAAAGCCAGAACGCATCATATCGCCGATGAGATTCGCAACTATCTTTGTAGGAAACATGATGGATTCAATGCCCAGCTTCTGAAACCTCTCCCGGTCTTCCGGGTCTTCCACCCGAACAATTATCTTTGGGACACCATATCTCTTCGCAATAGCAGCAGCGCGATAATTGACATCGTCATTACTCGTGAGTGAAATAAAAACCCCTGCATCTTCCAAACCTGCTCGCTTTAGCAATTCTTCGTCGCTTCCATCGCCAATGATTACCTCTACGCCCGCTAATCCCAGAAGTTTCTCACGCTTTTCCGTGTTTATCTCAATAATTACAGATTCGGGTAACTGAGCTGCCAGATCTCTCCCTGCCCTTCCACCACCAATAATTATTTTTTTCATTTCTTCCGCTTGACCGGATAAAATAGAAATTAAACTGCCCCTTTAAAAATTTATTTAGAGAGAGCGTGAACAGACAAGAAAGTAAATTAGGGACACAGATTAACGCAGATTAACACTCGTGGGCTCTGCCCACGTCCACGCAAGCCCTGAAAGGGCTTAATGATAAGAATCAACAAACACGGTCAAACTAAAATAAATCCGTGTAAATCCGTGTCTTAAATAGAGGGAAGTTATACTTTATACACAGCGATAATGGAAAAAGAGGGTTTTCTACTGGACATTGATTATATAACGGAGAGAGACGATACCGGGAAAGAAAAGCCGGTGATAAGGCTATGGTGCAAGAGCAAAGCAGGAGCGGATTTTGTTGTGTTAGACAACAGTTTCGAGCCGTATTTCTACGCCTTTCTCCCTTCTCATTTCCATTCTTACTCATACCGGGATATTGAAGAAACTAAGGGAGTAGTAGAAAAAATCCGGGTGGACAGAGGAGGAGACGAACAAATAAGCGTTAAGCGAGTGGAATTTTGCCAGAAGAAATTACTTGGTGTTGAACAGAGAGGGCTAAAGATTTATGCCCGGCATCCGAGACATGTTCCTCTGCTGCGAGAGGCAGTTAAAAAAGCGGGTCTTACCGTGCTTGAAGCGGACATTCTATTTGCCATTCGGTACTTGATAGACAAACAACTGAGACCTTTTGACGGCGTAAACGTGATTGGCGAAGAAATAAAATTGGACTATGCCAATACGGCTATTCTTGCCTCGGACATATCGTACAAAAAAAT
The DNA here is from genome assembly GCA_021161765.1 of Candidatus Methanophagales archaeon. Taxonomy (GTDB): domain Archaea; phylum Halobacteriota; class Syntropharchaeia; order Alkanophagales; family Methanospirareceae; genus QEXZ01. The sequence continues at coordinate 3,241 of JAGGZZ010000069.1, forward strand.
GGGCGGCGGGGGTGACCTACCAGTGCTAAAAATCCTCGCTTTTGACTGCGAAATGGCTACGCTGAGCGGGTATGGAATGCCATCCGCGAAACGCGGCGACCCGATAACAATCATTTCGGCTGCATACAGTAAAGGTATAGGAAAAGAAGTCAACGCAAAGCTGTTCGTGATGGAAAAAGAGGGATGGACGGAAAAGGGGGATAAAAAAGTAATAACCGATTTTTTGAACTTTGTAGCGCAATTCCAGCCGGATGTTATCGTGGGTTATAATTCTGACGCTTTTGACTGGCAGTACATAAGGGAACGAGCGAAAATGCACCGGATTCGTTTAACCGTGGGTGCAGATGGCAGCACGGTGCAGTATGACAGGGAGAGGGGAGGTGCGTTGCCCGGAGTAAACATTACGGGACGGCTGAACGTTGACCTTTTCAAACTCGCAAAGCGCGACTTAAGCAGCGTGAAGGTGAAGAAACTGGAAAATGTAGCCGAATACCTTGGCGTGATGAAGAAAAGCGAACGAGTAAATTTAACGCCGCGTGAGATTACCGACTACTGGGTTGACGCTTCGCCGTCTTCTGCTGCGCGACAGCAGTTATACGAATACGCAAAGGCAGATGCAGTCAGCACGCTGGGCATCGCGGAGAAGATGCTACCACTGCAAATTGAGCTTTCTAAGATGATCGGCTACCCCCTGGACGAGGTAGCAAAGATGGGGCGAGGCAGGCAGGTAGAAGCGTTTTTAACCGCAGAAGCATACAAAAAAGGCGAACTGGTGCCACCAAAGCGAGGAGCGGAAAAGACCTTCGAGGGTGGATTCGTACTGCCTCCGAAAAAGGGCTTGCACGAGAACGTTATCGCCCTTGACTTCTCTTCTATGTACCCCACCATTATGATATCCTTTAACATCTCGCCCGATACATTCGTAGAATCCCGGAGTGTGGGTGCAGAACCCGAATCGGATTTACATATCGCACCCGAGGTGGGCTATGCATTCAGAAAAACGCCGGATGGATTCTTTAAACGAATAATGAGCGATTTAATCGCACGAAGAAGAGCGATAAAGGCGGAAATGAAGAAACACGACAAAAATTCCGACCAATATCGGCTGCTGGACATACAACAGCAAAGTATCAAAATCCTCACGAACAGCTTCTATGGATATACGGGATGGAGCGCAGCGAAATTTTACAAACGCGAATGCGCTGAAGCGACAACGGCATGGGGACGGCATTTTATAAAGCGCACGGTGGAGGTAGCGGAGAAGCTCGGATTTGAGGTTATCTACGGCGACAGCGTGATGAAAGATACTCCAGTCTTAATAAGAAAGCAGGGTGGCGTTGAGATAATACCCGTAGAGGATATGGACATCGCACCACGGACTATGAGCGGAGGCAGAAGAGAAGTTAAAGGCGTTGAAGTCTTAACTGAAAACGGATGGAGCAGGGTAGAATACGTGCATAAACGAAAGACCCGGAAGAAAACATACCGTATTCTCACAAGAGCAGGTTTTGTGGAGGCGACAGAAGACCACAGCTTTGTCGTAAATGGTAAAGAGATAACGCCAAAGGATTTTAAACCTGGCGACAGGATAGATCTGGTTCATTATACATTAGAGGCGAAATACGAAGTGGATGATGATTTAGCGTGGCTTGTTGGTTTTTATATCGCCGAAGGCGGTTGCGGCAAGTATGAAACGAAATCCGGCTTAAAATATCAGTGGAAGATAGATAATTCGGATTTCATCCTGCTTGAAAAGTGCAGGTTTATTTTGAATAAGTTCGGGCTCAACACAACTGTGTTGGATGTCAGAGAGAGCTCTGCGACTTATAGACTTGTACCTTCAGGGAACATAAAGCTTTTTTACGAACTTTTCAAGGAGTGGTGTCATACAAAGAGGGGCAATAAGAAGATACCTGGATTTATTTTAGAAGCGAAGAGAGCAGCGAAAGAATCTTTTTTACGCGGGTTATGGGCAGGTGACGGGGGCAAAGATACGCGGACAAAAATACTTGAAATCTCGCTCACCGATAAATCCGTGGTTGCAGGGCTTTGTGCAATGCTGAGCAGCCTTGGATTCGAATATTCCCTGGGTGTCCGGGGGGATAAAGAGAATGTTATACGAGTGCGCATGGTGAGGAACAAAGCGGACAAGCGACTGGCCAGCGGGGATGTCATAAAGAGAATAGATGTGAAAGAGGCGAATGACTACGTATACGATGTGGAAACAGAGAATCACCACTTCTGCGCTGGCATTGGAAACGTGCTTCTCCACAATACCGACAGCATATTCGCAAAACTCCCTCTCACGCCTGATGCGGCGGGAAAAGAGGAGGATATAAAAGCGGCGACGTGGGAGAAAGCGAGAGAAGTTTCAGCGCGTATTTCAGAGGAGCTTCCGCTTGAACTCGAGATACAGGACTTCTTTAAAACTATTTTCTTTACGGGAAAGAAGAAGAGATACGCAGCGCTTACTGACAAAGGCGAGATCATCGTGCGCGGTCTGGAAGTGCGCCGCGGGGACTGGTGCGAGCTGGCGAAGGAAGTGCAGACGAAGGTGATCGAACTCATATTAAAACAAAAAGACCCTGAAGCTGCGGCGAAATATGCTAAGACCGTCATACAGGACGTAAAAGATGGAAAAATATCCGTAGACAAGTTAACGATTTACAAGACGCTCACCAGAAAGATAAGCAGCTATGAGACAAAGCAAGCGCACGTTATGGCGGCAGAAAGAGCTTTAACTTCGTCCTCGCGCATTGTATACGAAGTTGGCTCGAAAATCCCGTATGTGATAATAAAAGGCGCGGGGAAGACGAGCGACCGCGCTTTCCCCGTGGATATTATAGAGAGAAGCGAAGGGGACGAAATAAGCGCAGATGGGCGAACATACCAGATTGACGGCTCGTATTACGTCCAGCATCAGCTTATCCCGGTTGCGCACCGGGTGCTGCAACTTTTTGGCTATGACCTCTCTTCTTTTGATGATATGCGCCAGAAGACGTTAGGTCATTGGTTTTGATGGTGTTTTAGCGGTCTAACAACCGAAAAGCTTATATACCCCTTTGTATTATGTAATCACAGTGATAGAAATGGCTGAAATACCAACAGCACCTGTAACCAGGTTAATAAGAAACGCCGGAGCAGAGAGAGTAAGCGAAGATGCGAGTCAGGCATTGGTGGAGGTATTAGAGGAATATGGCGAAAAAGTAGCGTCAAAATCCGTAGCCCTCGCCAAACATGCCGGAAGGAAGACAGTGAAAGCAGAAGACGTCTTGGAAGCAGTAGCATAGAAAAAAAAGTAGAATAAAGGGGAACTAAAAAGCATACAAAATTTACCCCTTTTTATTTTTTTTTTAACGGTCACTGACGGTCACTTCTATGCAAATTCTCCATCCTTCTTATCCCATCTATCTCTTTTATCACTTCTGCAACCGCTTCGGGCACTAAAACCTCCCAGCTTTCGTTGTTCAGCATTCGTCTTCTTATCTCGCTACCTGAATATTCTTTCCTGTTGAATAGCAAAGGTGCATGAACTTCGTAGCCACGCTCTTCAAATAAACGCTCTATTAGCGGGTTATTTGTAAATACCACATCCACGGGTGGTATCAATGACTCCACATGCGAAACCCAGACTGCATTCCAGTTCACGTCCAGGATGGGTACGATGTAAAAGTTGAAAATGCCCTCATCTCTTAATGACTTTGAAATCATCAGATAGCGTTCCCCCGCAGTAAAAGGGTTCTCCAACTCGTGGCTTTTTTGCGCTGACCCTATACAGAGAATGACTTCATCCGCTTCCGAAGCGATTTCTTTTATTACGGAATGATGCCCGAGATGGTATGGCTGGAATCGCCCTATGTATAGCGCTCTCATTTCATTTCTCCTTTACAATTACCACCCTCAGCATATATACGACCACAGCGATGACGCATGCCACGAAGCCTGCTTGTACCAAAGAGCGGTATTTATAGTCGAATAGCGTGGAAATAGCTTGCATAGCGAAGAAATAGAATTGAAAGATAGCTACGGCGAGTAAGATCATAAGGATTACGAAAACGCCGAGCCTGAAATATCTGAAAATATCCACTGATGCAAATCCCTCTTCTTCCCTCTTTTCCTTCATCGCCTCACCCCGTTTTTCTTCTTCTTTTTCCATTCTTATACACCCCCTCTCCTTTTCTTTAGCAGTAAAACAAAGACGCTAAAAAGTGCAAAAGCTGCGGATAACGTTTCAAAGCCCGGCGCCTCCGGTGCTGGGGTAGGATAAGGCATAGGTTTAGGGAATTGTGCAACGCCTGGACGAATAAAATCAGTAATTTCTACCCTGGGTGAAATTTCTACCGTCTTCTCTTTCGCTTCTACTACTACCGTTCTGTTCACAAAAGGACTTAGTAGAACCATGCCACTGCTCTCTTCTATTATCCTTTCTGATTTCCATATTTGAATCTCAAATATGTAATCCCTGCCACTAAGCACCCTTAGCTCTGCGTAATGCAGCGATGTAGTGCCTTCTTTTAGAACCCCGAGGTCTTCCCATCCCCTGTCTGCTATTAACCTCGTTTCGTTGTCCCTCGCCTTTATCAACGCTCTCAGACCGCCGACGTCTTTTCC
>JAGGZZ010000223.1 GCA_021161765.1 Candidatus Methanophagales archaeon
CTTTTAAGACAGAAAAAAGCCAGATGTAAACCCCGGAGTATATTTGACTTGCCCACATTATTTTTACCAAAAAATACGTTAACTGAGTTCAGATTCTCGATTTTAAGCTCTTTGATACTTCGATAGTTTTTTATGGTGAACGCTTCGATTTTCATTTTGTTTTTAAATGATATTTTTCTCTTTATAAAAGTTTCTCACTCCCCCAGCAACCTCACAATCCTGCTTTTCCTTCCCTCTTTTCTCCTTCCATTTCCTGCTCCTTCTCCTCTCTTCGATTCGCTTTTCGCTGTTCCTCCCATTTCCACTGCTCTACCGCCATGTTCACTCTGCCTCACGCGTACATCAACCAATACGGGCATTTCTATGCTCGGGCTCGAAAGAAGAGCAACACCCTGCGGTATTCGTTTGATTTCCTCCTCCATTTCCGCACTCATGAACTCCAGACCGCGGCTCAACGCTTTGATGTCATTTGGATTTGTTACACGCAGGATTATCTGTGTATTACACTGCGAAATAACGTTTTTATCCACACGAGCGGGTCGTTGTGAAATGACCAGCAGACCGAGCCCGAATTTCCTGCCTTCTGAAGCGATGGTTCGCAAAATATTGGAGCTGACAGCTTTTCCAAATCCACGCTCAGGGCAGAAGTTGTGCGCCTCTTCGATAACGAGCATAAAAGGCGGTATCTTCCCCATCTTCCTGCCTTCAAAAACTTCTTTGCATACGCGATAAACAATCATCTGCTGTAATTTTGGTTCCGCGCCTTTCATATCTATTATTGCGGTCTTTCCTGCCTTTACGAGGTCTTCTATGCGTGTGGGGCTGTCGGATAATATACCGGTCTCGCGGATTCTCTCCAGGAAATGCACAATTCTCCACTTTGCGCTGCTTTTGCTCTCAGATACCCCCTTGATGATGTCCTCAATCGTGTAAAACTCCTTCTTCGCCTTTATTTCGTTTATGCACTGGTACACAACGCCCAATTGCGCATCAGACAGTGGAAACAGGTCATATAATTCGTTCACACTCAGGTTTATCCCATCTATCCGGAACAGTTTATCAGCAGCGGGATTTATAGAGAAATTCGAGGGCGTATAGACGACAACTTTAGATGCATACCCTTTTGGTGCGATGCCAAATTTATCCATTTGTTTCCGCTCTTCTTTATTTCTGTTTTCGTATTTCAGTGAGAGGTATTCGCCATGAGGGTCAATTATAAGCAACGGGACATTCTTATCGAGCAATTCCTCGATTAGCACGCCGGCGGTGTATGATTTCCCGCTGCCCGTTTTCGCCAATATGCTGCAATGTTTCTGGATAAGTTCTTCCTTCTTCAGATACACCGGTATATTGCGTCCATCAAGCATACCTAAATAGATACCGCCTGATTTGAGTCCCAGGATGTCGGTGATGAATGCCTGGTCTGCCTTGAACACCTTCCCGTCACGTGATAGTGTGCTCTTCGGCTGCATTAAAAACCCTCGTCCGTCTTTATAGCCGATAATCTCCGCAGTAGCGATCTTTTTCGCCGCATCTACTATTGATACTACTCTCCCCAGCACCCATCCCTCTAATTCGTCGTTCCATACTTTTATATATTCATTGCTTCTTACCGCGTCGGTAACGGTAAAATCAAATTCATGCAGTTCAACGTCACCGGAAATGGTGCCTACTAATTTGTACATTCTTAAATCAGCTTCGCATTCACCAACCCATCCTGACCTGGTCTGCTGGTAACGACGGCATCGCCAATTTCAGTCGCTATCACCGCGCCCTTCGTGGTTATATTCCGCCTTGCGAAGAAGGGATTTGCAGGATTGCTTTTCACAGCCATTATCTTAACTCTTTTCGTGGTTCCACTTCTCACGTCCGCGACATTTGCAAATTCACATCTGTACAGCCGCATCTTCTCGTTGCCTCCTTGCGTTCGTATTTTTTTCCGTCGTACAGCACCAACAGTAGTATCTGCTGCGGGTCTACCAGCTTCATGCTCCTTCTTTCTACGATGAGCATGGAGCTTTCCCCCTGTGCATTTCCGCCTTGACCTACCCTGCCATCTCATTTTTTAGTTCACGGTCCTATAAAACCACAGTTCTCACACCTATATAAATTACTTTGCTTTCTGCACTTTACGCATCTTCCTATCTCCACCTTTCCGCAATTAGGGCACGGAAAAACGGTGAAGCCTTTCTCCAACAGCTTTACTCCGCAGGACGTGCAATACTCGGTCATAACATGCTCCTTTTCTTTTTATTTTGATTTCCCCTTTTTCATTCGCCGTTGCCCCCGCCTTCGACATATCCACCACGGTGGACGGCATACTATATTTACACTTACCTCCATTTATAATAATACCTAATAAATCTACTTTTAGTTTTAGTTCTACTTCTTCTATACAGGTCGGTGGATTTCTACCTGACACATTCGCACTTGTCGCGGTTATAGGTCCCGTTTCTTTTATTATGCGGGTTGCGATTTCATTATCCGGGAACCTCACGCCGACGACCTCCGATGCCGCGGTTAAAATGGCAGGCACCCTGTCCTTTTTCCTGAGCAATATCGTGACAGGTCCAGGCAGCAGTTCGGCTATGATTTCAAAGCATTCAGAATCAATATCCGCAACTTCGTGCAGCATATCGAAGGAAGAAACAGCGATGGAAATAGGTTGTGTAACGGCTCTTCTTTTTATTTTGTATACGTTCCGCACTGCTGCTCCGGAGAACGCATCAGCTCCCAATCCATAGACCGTTTCTGTTGGGTAAACCACCATGCCGCCGTTTTTTATTATTGCTATAGCGGTTTTTATTTGGTCTTCTATACCGTTTTGCATTTTTTTATTGTATATAGAGTCGAACTTCTACCCATTTAAGACGCAGATTTACACAGATTTACACGGATTTAATTTCTTCTGCGTTAATCAGTGTTAATCTGTGTCTTAAATAGAAGGAAGTTATACTTTATATACAACACAAATCTGGCTGTCAAAATGACCGCAATTGTTATAACTTCGCCGAGCAGACTCCATTTCGCACTTATAGACATGAACGCTGAGCTCGGCAGAGTGGACGGTGGAATAGGGGTGGCATTAAACGAGCCTCCGTTGACAATAGAGGTCTACGCAGTTGATAAGGCGGTTGAGCGTGAAGAGAACCCCGAAGCAGTCGTTCCCGTGTTGGAACGGATACGAAGTCGAATAGAGCCAGAGCTAAGGGGACATTACCGTGTAAAGATTCTGACGCCCCTGCCATCGCACGTGGGTTTGGGCTCGCAGACACAATTGTCGTTATCCATAGCAAAAGCAATATCCGTACTGGAAAACAGAAGCTATAGCGCAGTGGAATTAGCAAAACTGGTGGGTAGAGGCGGCACTTCGGGGATAGGCACTGCTGCTTTCGCTAAAGGTGGGTTCATCTTAGACGGGGGACATGCCTTTCGAAAGGCTGAGGCTAAAAGCATGAAGAAACAGAAAAACGGCGAGCTAAAAACGAGTTTTCTGCCTTCTTCGGCATCAACAGTTTCTCCTGCTCCTGTTCTGTTCCAGCATCATCTCCCTGAAAACTGGTTCTTTGTCCTCGCGATACCCGATGTGAAGCGGGGCGCACACGGACCTGAAGAGGTAGACATTTTCACGCGATATTGTCCCGTAAAAAGCGAAGAGGTGGGCAAAATCAGCAGGATAGTGCTTATGCGGATTCTGCCTGCTGTGCTTGAGAAGGATATAGATACTTTTGCTGCGAGTTTAACCGCGCTGCAGCAGGTAGGGTTCAAGAGAATAGAGGTGGGGCTTCAGCACGACATAATAAGGGAGTTGTTCAGCTTCTTCGATGCTCATGCGTTAGGTCACGGAATGTCTTCTTTTGGCCCCGCAACGTATGCGGTAGTAGAAGGTGAGAAAAGAGCAAAGGAACTCGCAGCGATGACAAAGGCGTTCCTGGATGCAAACGGTATACGAGCTCTGGTGACGCATTCGAATGCAAATAATAGGGGTAGTGAAGTGAGCAAAAAAAACTATAGCCATTCCGAAAATTATTAACCACCAGATTACACAGATTTACACAAGATTATATATAAAACTTTTTTTGTTTTTTCTTTTAACATTGAATGACTATAAACAAAGATTGAGACCGTCTTAAAACTCTGTGGTCTCGGCGCTCTCCGCGGTGACAAATCATTTACTCGATTTTTAGACTGTGCCACCTCGCCCGGAGCGACTTAACACCGCTCTTATCAATCCAACGGGTCCCGTCATCATCATATCGCCTCCGGGAGCGGAAAAAATACCGAGTCCTTTCATTCTCTCTCGTTTTGGTCCCGTCACCGAAATTATATCGGGCTGGTTTTCCCCTGTTACGGATGCTCCGTGCCCGCCGTCATCAAAAACCTCTTTAAATGTTATCGTTCCCTGCGAAAGTTTATCCATATAATAACCCAGTTTTTGCTTGTCAAGATATCTTGTGTGGTGTTCAAAAACACCTATTATTCGCGTCTCGTCCAGCGACATCGCAATCGTATGCGCATTGCCAACATTTATGCACGTTCGCTTCCTCTTCGTTTTTACCCGTTCATCTTCAAGCGAGCCCAATACCGCCGCAGGTCCGGTGTCCATCAAAAGAATATGCCCCTTGTGCCACTGTTTCACCGATTCAAAAATCGAGTTCATCCGGCTAAGATTTTCCGGCACACGATCGAGATATGCAAACGATTCTATCTCTTTTCCCACGTGCTCTTCGATTAACTGAAACCTGTTCTCTCTATCGGTAACGCCGGGTGGTGCTACGCCATGGTCCTGAACCGCAATTGCAATAACGTCAAACGATGTATCCATGCCAAACGAGGAAAAAAGAGGTAGAAGCCCGAGATTGAAGTCAGCAATCCTTATGGGTCTCGCTATTTCACTCATGTTCTCGACTTCACCCTCGGATATAATCTCGATGCCATGGCTTCTAACGATTCCTAAATCGTCTCTAAGAGTCCTTGCAGCTCTTTCTGTCATGTAAACCCGGTGTTTCTTGAGATGTTCGAGCACGGCACGAGTGAACGGTCCGCCGCCCATTGTGTCGCCAAAGATTACCAAATCATCATTGGATTTTCTTATTTCGGAAGCGAAGAAGCGCGTGGGGGAAGGTAGAACGAGCTTGTAAGCGTTATCGAATCCTGTATCTTCGTTATACACCATTATATCCTGTGTTCCAGCTCCAATGTCTATGGCGAGTATGTTCAACATTTTTTTCTTTTTGCAAAAAAGAAAACCTGTGCTAAAAGAAAAACAAAGGGAAGGTTTTTAGTCAAGGTTTTTACCGAAGGTAAAAAAGTTGTTAGTAAAGCTTTTCTTTCTAAGAAAAAGTTTCTTGTGAAATCTCGTGGTTTTGCAATTTGTTATCGGAATGACTATAATTGGATTTGTAGTTGATTGCTGACTCCAACAACCCCTGTCTGCCTATTGGCTATATTGCCTATTGCCTATTGGCTATTGGCTGTTGGCTATTAGTGATGGTGATTGGATTTGTGGGCTCAGATGTTCAGCGCGAATAAATAACGCCTTTACTTTCTTCTTTTTCCTTTTTCCATCTGATATTTCCACGATGAATGCCCTTCCTCGCTCTCCTATTACCTTACCGGTCATACCGTGAAATCGTTGATGTGGCATGCCCTTATGAACGCTCGGGTCAATGCGAATGTGTACGCTTTCGCCGGGTTCAAACTGCTGGATTGCTTTGCTTATGGGTGATAGCCCACGTGCTCTTTTTGGCTTACTCAACTTTTTCCTTGTTCTTTTTCGCTCCCCGTGTGAACGTGCCATTTGTTTGTTCTACCTCCACTCAGATTTATCAAGTATAATAAAATTAATAAGGTATAAGTTCATCTTCTTATATAAAGAAAATAAATTATCCAATTAAATCGAATAATTAATAGGGAGGGCGGATGTAAAAATGCTTATTGAATTGCCAAGGCAAACGGAAGTATTTGGTTCGGTAAAGATCCACGAGCTGCAGCGTATATTGAAGCTGGATTCCGGCGGCTTTAAAAATCCAAGGGCAAAGGACATCCCATTTGACGAACTTAAAGATGTCCTGAATCGTTTCGCAGTTGTTATACCCGTAAAAGACGAGAAAATACATTTGCTGGATGGCGTTTTAAGAGCTATCCCCTTTAACTGTACTATAATTGTCGTGTCAAACAGCGGGAGGGGTGAACATGACCTATACAAAATGGAAAAGGATATGATAACAAAACTCCACGAGCTGACACAGCAAGAAGTTCTCCTCGTACACCAGAAAGACCCTGAAGTGGGCTTTGCTTTTTATGAAGCAGGATACGACTATCTTCTCGATAAGGATGATTTAGTCAGGGATGGTAAGGCAGAAGGAATGATTATAGGCATGCTGCTTGCGAAATCGGTGGGCAAAGATTTTATCGGGTTTGCAGATGCCGACAACTATATTCCGGGTTCTGTGCGTGAGTATGTGCTGGATTATGCAGCGGGATTCTGTATGTCGGAATCGCCTTACAGCATGGTACGACTTCACTGGCGATACAAGCCGAAGGTAGTGGAAGAGCGACTTTATTTCAAAAAGTGGGGCAGGGTAAGCGAGGTGACAAACAAGTATCTCAACCTCCTGCTCTCAACCAACTCAGGATTTGAAACGGGCGTAGTAGTAACGGGAAATGCGGGTGAGCATGCGATGACGACAAAGCTTGCAGATATAATGCGTTATTCGCCCGGGTACTCCATTGAACCCTACCAATTCGTTTATTTGTTTGATGAATTTGGGCTAAAGGCGGAGAAAATGGCGTATCCAGATGCAGCAAACGAAGGAATTGAGATTTTTCAGATAGAGACGCTAAACCCGCACCTACACGAGGAAAAGGGAGAGAAGCATATTAAGGACATGCTGCTTGGATCAGTTTGCACGATTTACAACAGTAAGCTCTGCAATGATTACGTAAGGGCAAAGGTGCTTGAGGAGCTGGGAGATATTCTAGATACATGGGAAAAACCACCGAAGGTTACGGTAATGCCCCCTATTGGTGGGATTGATGCAGACAGATTTATGAACATGCTGGAAGGGAAATCCGAAACGTTAGTACGGTATAAAGAAACGAGACGCTAAGTCTAAGAGATAGGATAAATATGAAACAAGTTCTATTTACCGACCTTGACGGAACCATGCTTGACCTCTATGACTATTCGTATGATGCCGCTCTTCCTGCTCTGGAAGCGTTGAAGAGGAGAAAGATTCCTGTCGTGTTCTGCACGGCGAAGACCTTAGCTGAGAACGAATATTACCGGAAAGAGCTGGGGATAGATGACCCGTTTATTGTAGAGAATGGCGGAGCGATATTCGTTCCTGAGAATTACTTCTCATTCAGTTTTGAATGTAGAAGGAGGGGCGATTACTGCGTTGTTGAATTCGGAGCGCTGTATGGTGAGTTGAGAGACGCACTAAGGGCAATCAAGGAGGAAACGGGATTTAAAATCACCGGTTTTGGCGATATGACCGCGGAGGAGGTCGCTGCCGATGCGAATTTAAGCGTGGAGATGGCGAAGCGTGCAAAACAGAAAGAATACAATGAGAGTTTCATTTTTGACGAACCCGAATCTGAGGCGGCGGTTTTGTTTGACAAAATCAAGGAGAAGGGTTTCGCTGCCACTCACGGAGGAAGATACTACAACATTCACGGTAAGAATGCGGACAAAGGCAAGGCGGTGAGGGCGCTTACAGAACTCTTCAAGCGCGAATATGGAGAAGTGAAGACCTTCGGTGTTGGAGACAGCATGAATGACATCTCGATGTTGAACGCGGTGGAGCAGCCGGCGGTGGTAAAGAACAAAAAAGGTGCATGGCTTGACATTTCGCTGCCCGGGCTGTATAAAGCGAAGGGCGAAGGACCGGAGGGGTGGGCGGAAGTAGTGGAAAAACTGTTAAAATAACAAATTATAGACACAGATTAACACAGACTAAAATAAATCTGCGTAAATCCGTGTAAATCGGTGTCTCAAATAGAAGGAAGCTATAATAGGTATAAACCGATGGATTTATTAGATAACGAAGTAGAGCTGGTGGGAAAAATGCTTGAACGAATTGAGTCCGAAAAAGAACAGGGAAAAGGAAGACTAAACGTGCTGGACGTCGGGTGCGGTACCGGGAGATTGAGCATATATCTGAATGAACAAGCGGGATGTGACGTGACCGGAATAGACATGCTGCAGAAGAAGCTAGAAAAAGCGAAAACGAGGTGTTCAGGTTCAGGGAACGTTGCGTTTGAGATGCAATCAGCAGAGGAGATGGGTTTCGGAAACGATGTCTTCGATGTCGTTGTATCGCTAAAGGCATTACACGAAATACCCGACCCTGAGAAGGCGTTAAAGGAATCAAACCGTGTGTTGAACGCCCGCCGCGGGAGAATACTGATTATTGACTGGGTAGGCGGTACGGCTAAAACAAGTACGCATGCACATGCGCAAAAGTATTTCACACCGGCAGGGTTAGAGCAAATGCTTTCCGAATCGGGCTTTGTTAATACGCGGGTTGAACTCAACAGAGAAGGCGAATTGATGCTGGCAGAAGGAAGGAAGAAAAGCAAAGAAAACAGAAAATAAATTATAGACACAGATTAACGCTCGTGGGCTCTGCCCACGTCCCCGCAAGCCCTGTAAGGGCTTATAGAAAAGCTTTACCAAAAGAACTATACTTTCTTAGCACAGGTTCTTTCTTTAGAAAGAAAGTGTTTTTTGAAAAAGAAAAAGTGTTGCGTAAATCCGTGTAAATTTGTGTCTTAAATATAAGGAAGCATTATGCCTTATATACAATAGAAATATAGAAAAATTTTTAAATGATGAAAAACCGTTTAATGATGACTGAAAAAAATTCAGTTTTATATATAAAAGAATCATATATATAAAGGTAACAAAAGGAGGAGAGCGATGGGAGAAGAAGCTGAGACGTTCATAAAAATTCGCGGGATAAGCAAGAAGTTCGAGGACAAAACGGTGCTGAAGGACGTGAACCTGGACATAAAGGAGTTGGAGCCGTTAGGGCTGCTTGGGAAGAGTGGTTCAGGGAAATCGGTTCTGCTTCGTATGCTCCGTGGCACGGATGAATACGCACCCGATACAGGCGAGATAATTTTCAGAATCGCATATTGCCCCAACTGTACGTGGTTAGAGGGGCCAAGTAAGGTGGGCGAGCGGTGTAGTAAGTGCGGGACGGAATTTGAGTTCAGGGAGGTAAATTTCTGGCAGGATAAGCCGATGAGGCGGGTATTAAAAAGTGCGATTGCGATTATGCTGCAGCGCAGTTTCGCTTTATACAGTGACGAGTCGGTCATCTGGAATATATTAGAGGCGTTGGAACGGTCAAAATATCCAAAGAGCAAGCGGATGAAGAAGGTATATGAAATTCTGGAATCAGTAAAGATGTTGCATCGTGTAAACATGCCCGATACGAGGGACCTTAGTGGAGGCGAGAAACAGCGAATGGTGCTTGCAAGGCAGTTAGCGCTGCTGCCCGTTCTGCTTTTAGCCGATGAACCCACGGGGACGCTGGACCACGAAACAGCGAAGGTGGTGCACCGCGCACTGATAGACACCACAAGAGGCGGGACGACTTTCCTCGTTACTTCGCACTGGCCGTATGTGATTCGCGACCTGACCGAGAAAACGGTATGGCTTGATAAGGGCGAGATAGTCGAATATGGCGATACGGCAAAGATAGTGGCAGATTTTGAGCGAGAAGTAGGCGAAATAGAGCGAGAGGATTATAAAAAGTTCGGTGACCCGATAATAAGAATAGAAGGGCTGAAGAAGTATTATCTCTCGGCATCGCGAGGCGTGGTAAAGGCCGTGGATGACATTTCGTTTACAATAAATGAGAACGAGATATTCGGCGTTGTGGGGCATAGCGGTGCGGGGAAGACGAGTTTGATGCGAATTGTGAGCCATTTAGACGCGGGGTCAGGTGGTTCTGCATGGGTACGCGCGGGGGAGAGATGGTACGAGGCGTCAAAGGCAGATGAGGGGACTTTCGTGAAGGATGGCGTAATTACGGGTGGCATGACTGATTGGAAAGCGCATTTTGTCGGTGTGCTGCATCAGGAATATTCACTGATTCCGAAACTCACGACGTGGGAGAACCTTACACATGGCATAGGTCTGGACATGCCAGAGGACCTCGCGAAGATGAAGGTGAAGTTCGTGCTCAACGGCGTGGGATTCTCGGATGATGAAATAGAAGAGATACTGCCAAAAACACATCAGGAACTGAGCGTGGGCGAGAAACAGCGAATACTCATCGCGCAACTATTGATGAAAGAGCCCAATATTGCCGTGCTTGACGAACCAACGGGAACGATGGACCCGGTAACGAAGAAATATGTGGCAGAGACGATAATAAAAGCGAGGCAGAATCTGGGCATTACGTTCGTGATTGTCACGCATGACCTTGATTTCGCGGAGAAGGTATGTGATAGAATAGCGAAGATGGAGAATGGAAAAGTAACGGAGATAGAGGATTTGAGGGGCGTTTAACTTTATTTAAACACATGCTAATCTTTTATTTTAAATGATGAATATAGGATAGGATAGGAAGAGAGAGGGAAAAATGAGTGAAGAGGAACCGAAGCCGTTTGTAAAAATTCGGGATATATGTAAAGAGTTTGATGGCAAAGAAGTATTGAAGAACGTGAGCGTGGATATAAGAGAAGGAGAGCCGTTGGGGCTGCTTGGACGGAGTGGTTCGGGGAAATCCGTTTTGCTTCACATGCTGCGGGGCACCGAGGAATACGCACCTACTTCCGGGGAGATAATATTCAGGGTGGCGATGTGCCCTTCATGCGGTTGGGTAGGGTCGCCAAGTAAAGTAGGAGAGCCGTGCAGTAAGTGTGGTGTTAAACTGGGATTGGAGGAAGTGAATTACTGGAAGGACGAAGAAGCGAGGAAGAAAGTAAAAAGAGCGGTTGCCATTATGCTGCAGCGTACCTTCGGGTTGTACGGAGACGACACGGTTATGTATAACGTGTTACAGGCATTAGAGAGCAGGAAGTATCCGAGTGCGAAAAGGTTTAGAAGAGCTTATGAGCTGCTGAAAGCCGTGAAGATGATTCACCGTATTACTTTCCCGGCGAGCGACCTAAGTGGAGGGGAGAAACAGAGGGTCGTGCTTGCGCGGCAATTAGCACTGGATCCAATGTTGCTTTTAGCTGACGAGCCCACAGGAACGTTAGACTTTGAGACGGCAAAGCTGGTTCACAAAGCGCTGATGGAAAGCACAAAAGCGGGAATGACAATGGTTGTTACCTCTCACTGGCCTTATGTCATTGAAGAACTGACGGAAAAGACGTTATGGCTTGACCACGGCGAGACTGTCAAGTACGGCGATTCGAAAACCGTGGTAGACGAGTTTAAGAAGCAGGTGGGTAAGATAGAGCGTGTGGAATACGTGAAGCTGGGAGAGCCGAAGATAAAAATAGACCATTGTAAGAAGTATTATTACTCCGTGTGGCGAGGGATGGTAAAGGCAGTGGATGACGTTTCGCTAACAATCAATGAGAACGAGATATTCGGATTATTAGGTAAGAGTGGGTCAGGGAAAACGAGTTTAGCGCGAATTATAACGCAAATAGACGCGCTGACAGGTGGGTCGGTCAAGATAAGGGCAGGGGAGAAATGGATAGAAGTGGGAAGAGTAGCAGAAACAGGCGTGTGGATTGCGTGGGGCGCAACTACGCCGGGCGTAGGCGAGCAAGCGGCGACACACGTAACTATGCTGCATCAGGAATATTCGTTATACTCAGAGAGGACGGTATTAGAGAATCTAACGAGCTGCATAGGCTTGAAGATCCCGGAGGAGCTTGCGAGGATGAAGGTACTTTTTATTCTGGAGAGCATAGGATTTAGTGAAGAAGAAGCGGAGGAAATACTTCCAAAAGACCACACACAACTGAGTGCGGGGGAACAGCAGCGGATAGTTTTGGCTCAGGTATTGATGAAGGAACCTGCGATAGCGATACTTGACGAGCCCACGGGAACGATGGACCCGATAACGAAGAAATACGTGGCTGAATCCATAAGGGCGGCACGCGAGAACTTAGGGATAACGTTCTTAGTCGTTTCTCATGACATTGATTTTGTCAATATGGTTTGCGATAGGGTGGCGCACATGAAGGACGGAAAAATAACGAAAGTAGAGGAATTGAGAGCAGCATAAAGGATAATACAAACCAAAAAACCACGAGATTTCACAAGATTAGCACAGATGGAGAGGAGGGAAATATTGTAAAACAAAAAATCTTGTGGAAATCCGTGTAATCTGTGGTTTTATTATTAAAATAAGATGGTAGTAGGAAGAAAGACACAGTTGGTGGCGTGTAGGAAAGGGCAGGCATTAGGTTTAGGCGGTGGTATCGCGCAGCGCGGGACATTCGCGAAAGCACGGCATAATGACGTAATTACGCTTGCGATGTCACCGGGATACCGGCACGTGCCAAAGCCGGTGTGCCAGATAACCACCGAATTAAGGGGCAGAGGAATAGACGTAGGAGAAATCGTATTGAATGCGGGGGACGGAACACCGGCGGATTCGCCATCGAGCGGGGGGCATGGCGTGGCATTCGGATTGCAGCCAAACGAGATGGAGATAATAGGAATGCATAAGCTTGCCCTATTGAATCATGGTAACGTAAAGGCGCATTTCATTTACAAGGTGCGGTTTGAGCTGAGAAAGGTAGCGATACCTGCTATTGTTCTCTGCCAGTGCCCGGTAGAATTCGAGGATTTCGAGGAGATAGGCATAAGCACGCGGAATAAGGAAGGAGAGACACCGGGTAAAGTAATGGAAATTGTTACAGGAATAGTAAGAAACGCGGATGTGCCGCAGGCGAAACTGAATGAAATCGTGAGCAAAGTGAAAAAGTGCCTCAGGGAGATTGGCTAACCACAAGATTATATAAAATCAGTGTAAATCTGTGTCAGAAAATCTGAGCAATGATTGAAACAGTCTTAAAACTCGGGGGGCCTCTGCGCTCTCTGCGGTGATAAATCACTTGATTTTTAGACTGTGCCCTAGGGGGTTATTATTTACGGAATTTACGCCGGATTTGCTCCATCCTGTTCTTACGCAACTCTTCTATATTGGTTATCCATTTCTCGTGCTTCTTGTATATGTACTCTTTTACCTCCATCAACTGTTCCGGCGATTCACCCCACAGTATCATCCGGGGCACGTAATCCTTGATGGGTAAATCGGTTCTTGGATCAAAGGCATCCTCAGGTGGCTTCTCCTGGTCCACTTCCAACCCGAACTTCTCTGCTGCTTCAAATACTATACCGGTTGCTATCGCCCGGGGAATGGGGAGTGCATATTTCCTTTTCTCTTCTCCCATCTCCCTTATCCCGCTCCCGTACCTTCTGCGGCGCCCATGTCTACCTCGGTTTCCAGCTCCGCTTCGTAGCATTCGGCACAGAGGATTCTACCGCGCACTTCGATGTAGTCCCCTTCGTCCACTTCTTTCCCACATACTGAACATGTTGCATGCGCGGTTGTCCGTGCTTTTCTGCCGCCTTCTTCTTTATCAGCCTTTTCTGCCGCCTTCTCCATCCAGCTCTTTTCCTTCTCCTTTTCTGCCATTTCTTCTATTTAGAAAGTTAGTTTTATTAGTATTTAATTGTATATAAAGTATTAACGGTACTGTCGAATTCTATAGTGAAACCCTAAAATTCACCGCAGAGCACACGGAGAACGCAGAGACACAAGAAAACAGAAAATAAATTAGGGACACAGATTAACGCAGATTAACACAGATGATAAAAAAGCAAAAATTGGGAGAAGGATTTTTTTTTCCTTCGCTGTTTATTTTTTGATTTTAGCACTTTTCACTTCACTGATTACTTTCAAATTTTCAAAAATCTTAACTTGCCCTGTCCTATTCACTGCTTCTCTAATCCCTTCAATCATTCCTGGGATTCCCGGTGGATACCACTCCTCTCCACACTTCAAGCAGACTAATATTGGTACGTCTTTAATCAGAATTCCTCCGGTATGCTCATCTTTAAACTCAAGCCTATTCCCCCCTCCTCACTTTTCACACTTTTTACGCAACCCTCACAACTTGTATGACCAATATCAGATTAATATGAAATAAGGGCTTAGAAGGGGGCATCTCATTTTTGGAAGGCTCAGAAAAACCGAAAGCCTTTTAAGTTGGGTTGGGATATAGATGTGGTTACCCTACAAAAAGGGAAAAATAAAAGAAAGGAGGAAAAAAAAGATATGGCCAAAAAAGCAATAGAAGATAAGATAGACTTGTACGACGATAGAGGTAATGTACTGGCGAGTGACGTGCCGTTACAGGCGATCAGTCCATTGAGAAACCCGGCGATAAAGAAGATAATCAGTCTGACTATCCGGACAGGTGCGGTTGACCTAGCGAAATTAGAGAAGAAATTAGCGACCGGAGCAATAGGTGGCAGGGGAATGGTAATCCGCGGCGTGGAAAGGGACTTCCCGATACTGGACAAGGCGGAAGAGATAAGGACGGAAATGGAAGACATGCTGCGCGTGGAAGAAGGCGACGACACGAGTGTGGTACTGATGTCAGGTGGAAAGCGGATGCTGACGCAGGTGCCGACCGCGAGGATTTTGTCCGACTATTCGGTTGGTGTCACGGCGGCGATGGCTGCGCTGACGCACGCGGTAATAGACGTTTGCGACGTGAACATGTGGGATGCACCGTATGTGAAGGCGGCAGTATGGGGTATGTACCCGGAAGACCCGGACGTAGCAGACGGAGCGGTGAAGATGCTGGTGGACATACCAATGAAGAACGAGGGACCTGGATTCGCACTGAGGAACATACCGGTGAACCACCTTGCGGCTACGGTTCGTAAGCGAGCGATGCAAGGAGCGGCATTGACAATGATACTGGAAAAGGCAGCGCAGTTCGAGATGGGGAATACAATGGGACCGTTTGAGCGCGGGCATCTGTTAGACTTTGCCTACGAGGGACTGAATGCGAACAACCTGCTGTACAACTTGATAAAGGATAACGGAAAGGGCGTGTTAGCCGATGTCGTGTACGACTTAGTGGACAGAGCAAAAGCGGATGGAGTACTGAAAGAGAAGAAGAAGATGCCTTCGGGCTATGTGGTCTATACATCGGACGACATGCAGTTGTGGAACGCGTATGCGTCTGCGGGACTGCTTGCCGCGGTATCCGTGAACCTTGCCGCGATGCGTGCAGGGCAGGCAGTGCCAGGGAACATCATGTATTACAACGTGCTGCTGGAGCATGAGACAGGAATGCCGGGCGTAGATGGTGGAATGGCACAGGCAGCATCGGTGTCGAGTTCGTTCTTCTCGCATAGTATTTACGGAGGCGGCGGACCGGGCGTGTTCTACGGGAACCACATCGTTACGAGGCATCCGAAGGGGCAGTTCATACCGTGCTTCTGCGCAGCGATGTGCATAGATGCAGACACGATGTACTTCTCACCCTCGAGGACGTCAGGGCTGTACGGTGAGGTGCTGGGCGCGATACCGGAGTTTGCAGAGCCGATGAAGGCGGTTGCAGAGGGAGCGAAGGAGCTAATGTAAAAGGAGGAAAAAAGAAATGCCACAATTTTGGGCTGGGGGCAGCCATATAGCGGATAACAGAAGGAAATACATGGACCCCAGCTATACGTTTGAGAAGTTGAGAGACATAGCAGAAGAGGACGTGGTGCGACTGCTTGCACACCGCGCGCCGGGAGAAGAGTACAAGAGTATTCATCCACCGTTAGAAGAGATGGAAGAGCCGGAATGCGCCGTTCGTGAGATGGTCGAGCCGACAGAGGGAGCAAAAGCAGGCGACAGGATTCGATACGTGCAGTTCACCGATTCGATGCAGTTCTCACCGATAACGCCTTACCAGCGTGCATTATCTGCGCTTAACAGGTACAGGGGCATAGACCCAGGCGTGTTATCGGGCAGGACGATCATCGAGGCGAGAGAGCGGGACGTAGAGAAGATAGCGAAGGAGCTTATTGATTCCGAGCTATTCGATACCGCAAGGACGGGATTGCGAGGAAGGACGGTGCACGGGCATGCGGTTCGATTGGATGAACACGGGATGATGTTCGATGCACTGCGGAGATGGTCAATAGATGAGAGCACTGGGGACGTCATTTACGTGAAGGACATGATTGGCGGTGCAATGGACAAGGAAGTAGTATTAGGAAAGCCACTGCCAGAGGACGAGCTGAGGAAGAGAACGACAATGTACAGGAATGCCCAGGGCGGTGTCTGGCAGGAAGTAGACGACCCGGAGTCAATGGACGTGCAGTCGGAGATACACTGGAAGCGGACGGTTTATGGATTCCAGTCATGGAAGAAGATAGAAGACGTGAAAGGTGGAAAGAAGGACATAGGCGTAAAGGAAGTGAAAATGTTTACGCCAAGAGGAGGTGTGGAGTAAAATGCCATATGGAGATATACAGCATAATTTCCTGAAAGCGATGTCAGATAAGTTCGCAGAGAAGCCAGAAGACACAAAAACGAAGTTCTATGTGTATGGCGGCTGGAAGCAGGACAAGAGGAAGGTAGAGTTCGTGGAGGAATCGAAGAAGTTAGCTTTCGCGCGGAAGTCGAGAACACCGGGGTACAATCCGGACGTGGGAATGCCTCAGGGGCAGCGATACCTGATGCCGTACATGATGAACCACACGGACATTATGGTGAACATGGACGACCTGCACTGGATAAACAATGCTGCGATGCAGCAGTGCTGGGACGACATGAAGCGAGGAATTGTCCTGGGACTGGACGATGCGCACGGTCTGTTAGAGGCGAGATTGGGTAAGGAAGTAACGCCAGATACAATCAGCCACTACATGGAAGTGCTGAACCACGCGCTGCCTGGTGGTGCGGTTATCCAGGAGCACATGGTAGAGACGAAACCGATGCTGGTGAATGACTGCTATGCGAAGATATTTACCGGAGACGATGACCTTGCAGATGCGGTGGACAGGCGATTCTTACTGGACATAAACAAGGAGTTCCCAGCAGGCTGGGAAAAGCCGGGCGAGCAGGCAGACCAGTTGAAAGAAGCAATAGGCAAGAAGATCTGGCAGGTTCTGTGGATGCCAACCGTCGTAGGTAGGACAACAGACGGAGGAACGATGTTCAGATGGGTAGGCATGCAGGTCGGGATGACGATGATAAACGCATACAAGTTGTGTGCAGGTGAGTCAGTAACCGGAGAGTTTGCATACTACGCGAAACACGCGGCTGTGGTCAAGATATCGAACTTCATGCCGGTGAAGAGAGCAAGGGCGCATAACGAGCCAGGAGGAATGCCATTAGGAATAAACGCGGACAGTACGAGGTCGCCGGCATTGTTCCCGAACGACCCGATAAGAGCGGAGCTGGAGAGCATCGCGGTTGCTGCTATGGTCTACGACCAGTTGTGGTTCGGGACGTACATGTCGGGTGGTGTAGGATTCACGCAGTACGCTTCCGCGACATACACGGACAACATCCTGGAGGACTTCTGCTACAAGGGATGTGAAATCGGGCTGGACTACGCGAACGGCGAGATGGGTTCAATCAAGGGCGACAAGCTGAACATGGACATCCTGGAGCAGATAATAAGATCAGAGAACGATTACTGCCTGACGCAGTACGAAGCGTACCCGACAGTAGCGGAATCTCACTTCGGTGGTTCGGTTAGAGCGTGCTGCGCGGCAGCGGGATGTGGTAGTGCAGTTGCATGCGCAACGGGACTTGCACAGCCAACGCTGAGTGCGTGGTCGCTGTCGCAGTTGGGACACTACGAGAGGATAGGTCGGCTTGGATTCTTCGGGTACGACCTGCAGGACCAGGCAACGGCTAACTGCTCGTATTCATACCAGAGCGACGAGGGACTGCCATTCGAGATGCGAGGTGTGAACTACCCGAACTACGCGATGAACGTGGGGCACCAGAGTGCGTACGGTGGTCTGGTTGCAGGAGCGCACTGCGCGAACAAGGACGCATGGGTGCTGTCACCGCTGTGGAAAGTAGCGTTCGCGGACCGTGACCTGCCGTTCGACAGGGGCTACGTGACCAAGGAGTACGGAATAGGCGGTCTCAGGGAATTCAAACCTGCGGGTGAGCGTGACCTGATAATCGGCGGATATTACGGACGATAAGTCAAACTTTTTAGAAAAAAGTTTGATCAAAAACAAACGAGCAACAAAACCAAACAAAACCAAACAAACTTTTTCGGGAAAAAGAAGTTTGAGGGGGTGTTTTTTCCCCCTTCTTTTTATTTTTTGCTTTCGGCGGATGGGCAATAGTGTAAAGTTTTTATAATACTAACAAGAAAACAAAAAATAAATTATAGACACAGATTAACACAGATGATAATATAGCGGTTTGGTGGTTTAGCGTTTTGGTCAAGGGGACTAAGCTTCTAACGAGCTAAACCTCTAAACTCGCTTAATCCGTGTTAATCTGCGTCCTTAGGAGGAAGATGCGTATTATGCAACTTGATAAAATACTGGATGCGATAATATCAAAGGAAGTGTACAAAGAAGTAAAAGTAGAATGCAGGCTTCCTTATTATCCTTTTGAATTGGTAGAGGATATTGTAGAGAAAATAAAAACGGATGAAGATTTCGGGAAGGAATATAAAGAGGAATTAAGTAAACAACTCCAAGAGCAGGGTTACGAACATTCAGAAGTAATTGGCATTGACTCCTATTCTAATTGCCTGATTGTTAGATATACGGCATATTATGCAGGACGTAAAGAGCATCCAGAGGTCCATTTAAAAACCCTTTTATCTCTCTATGAAAGACAGGGTAGAGATATACATGACCCAGAGGTTTTTGATGAGATTGTAGAGAAAGCAAGACGGGACTTAGGAGAAAGGATTAAAAACCATAATGAAGAGCGACTGAATCGTTTCGCGGCTCTGTTTAAAGAAGCTATTGATAAGGATTTGGCTATCGGATAAAAATAAAAACACAGAGACACGGAGGAGGGAAGAAGGACAAAACAAATTAGATTATGAAAAATGAAGAGATAAGCGTTAGCAGTGGCAAAAGCGATGATGTGTTAGAAACTACGTTTCACGAAGGAATCACCTTTTTACCGCATCAACCGCCCAAATAAACCACTCAGCCCCTTTCCACGCCGCTTAGCCATCATATCTTCCCACTCTTCTACCGCTTTTGCATCTTTGTCGCCCGTATAACCCGCTTCGGATTTATCCTTCAACTTATCCAGTTCGTCGTAGTCCAACCACGCACCATTACAGTTAAGGCAGACATCTATCGCTACGTCTTCTGCATATTCTAAATCCATCAACCCGCCACAGCGAGGGCAGACCAGTTTACTCTCGCTTTTCGTACCGATATGCTTCGTCAGATAATCAGCGAGTTTTCGATTCCCAAGTACCTTTTTGAGTTCGTTATTGTCAAACCACGTTCCATGACACTTAGGGCAGACATCTACGATAACGTTAGGACCCAGCACGTCCACTTCCAGCTTCTTCATCGTCACCCAGCATCTTGGACATTCTAAGGTTTTGTCCTTCTGTTTCTTGTTTTGCATAGTACGTTTCATAAATAATGGCACGCGGTACTAATAAAATAAATACTAAAAACTACTTGCTATTATCAATCTATGACCGAAGAAGAAGGAGGGGGAGAAAAGGGAAAAGAGGAAGAGGAGAAAGTGCCAAGAACACTGTTGAAGGCAATGGACGACTTTTATAGAGACAGCGAAGCAGTTTTCAAGGAGTTTGATGAGATACTGGCTACGTATTCAAAGGGCGAGGATATTATGGATGACTTAAAAACGTTTAGAAGTAAAAACCCGGGTATTTTTACGTTGATTTACGACAGCTTCCATAAGGAGGTGGAGCTCGAACATAAGCTTGACAAGGCGGGGATAGAACAAGAAAAGAGGGACAAGATAGCGGAGTTTAAGGACCGCTTTTCTGATTTGGCTGATGAAATGGACCTGCTTGTTCTCGAAGAACTGGGCTTGAACAGGTAACGGAATACGCTCAATAATGTTTGTAGAATTCGGGATTTTCATCCCCGAGCATTGAGTAAAACACCTTTCTGACCTGCTCCTCCGTTTCTTCAACCGTGCCTTCATTGTTTATAATCCAATCAGCATATTTCAGCTTCTCCTTCAGTGGCATTTGCATGCCTATCATTCTCTTCGCTTCTTCCTCCGTTACCCCTTCGCGTTCCATTACCCTCCTTATCTGCGTCGCCTCGCGGACATAAACGACAATTACCCTATCAAATTCAAAATCCTTTTGAGTTCTCGTCTCGATTAACAGCGGCACGTCAACAACCACGAGTGCATTTGGATTTGGCTCTATTCGCTTTATCGCCTCTATTCTTTCCACACACCTCTTCTTCACTTCGGGGTGTATTATCCGTTCTAAAATCCTGCGCTTATCAGAATCGCCGAACACCACTCTTCTCAGCGTTGCTCTGTCTATCTCCAGATTGTTCATCAGTATATCCTTACCAAAGGTGTCCACTACCGCCCACCACGCTTTTGAACACGGTCTTACAACCTCTCTGCTCAATATATCGCAGTCTATCCCGTAAGCGCCGAGCTGCATAAATGTATTCAACACGATACTCTTCCCGCTTGCTATTCCCCCCGTTACACCCACGAGTCGCATTACCGTTTTTCCTTTTCTTCAATCAATAAAAAATAAATTATAGACACAGATTAACGCAGATTAACACAGATGATTAAAATCAACAAACACGGTTAAACTAAGCTAAATCTGCGTAAATCTGCGTAAATCAGTGTAAATCAGTGTCTTAAATAAAAGGAAGTTATACTTTATATACAATAAAAAAATCAGTGTAAATCCGTATCGTGTCTTAAATAGAAGGAAATCATAGGTCATATATGATGAAAGAAACATTGTTGTTTGACGAACCTGTAATAGAGATAAGCACGAGGGAAGTAACTGCTATAACGCCTGATACTTCGGTAGCTAAAGCCATTGGCATCATGGAAAAGAACAACTTCCACAACTTGCTTGTGCGTGAGAGCAAAGAGATATATCAGATTAATATACAAGACCTGCTCGTCGTATCGAATGCTGAATCGAACGTGGATGGGCTCATGTATAGCCCTCACTGCGTACATAGCGACACACCAACCATTGACGCAATCTGTGAGCTGGTAGATAGTGGCCAGAGAGCGGCACCCGTAATTGACGCGACGGGCGAACTTGCGGGTATTGTCACGGACTATGACATTATGAGGTGGGGTGCCGGGTCGCGCATCCTAAAAGATGCAGAGGTTACAGAGGCAATAACCAAAAAACCTGCCTATGTATATGAGACGGACAGCATTGGAAAAGCGAGAAGCATCATGAGAAAAAGCAACATCGGGCAAGTTCTTGTTGTTGATGCCGAGGAGAAACTAAAGGGCATAGTTACCCAAGGGGACATTTTAAAAAAGATTTACAAGCCGAAGAGAAAGATGACCGCGGGGGAAATAAAAGGCGAGAATGTTCCAAGAATGGGGCAATCCGTCTCGCTTATCATGAGTTCCCCGGTGATAACCGCCGATGTAGATGCGAATCTCGCAGATGTCGCGAATTTAATGCAAGAACACGATATACGTGGCGTGCCTATCGTAAAGGAAGGAATCGCACGGGGTATCGTGACAATACGGGATATAATGAAATATCTGCGGGAGCTTAAAGAGCGTGCGATGGTAAATGTAGAGATGCAAGGAGATCTCGATGAGGAATATAAAGAACTCGCAGAGAGGATTATCGAAACGAACGTGAGAAAAATTGTCCGATTCGCCAGGCGGGTGCACTGGATAAAAATAGTGATAAAAAAGGAGAGAGACAAAGGCGGCGTTTCATATTACAAAATCGGTGTGCATGTGAAAACGCCTGATAAACTGTATGTGGGTCAGAGCGAACCGGGTGGCACAAAAACAATAACGGCAAAGAGAGACGCGGGTGAAGCAGAGAAGAAGGCAGGGAAGAGGAGATGGGACTTCATTGACGTGCTGAAGGATGCTCTGCTTTCGGTTGAGGGGCAGATGGAGGAAGACAAGAAAAGAAGGCGTAAGAAATAGTAACTATAACTTCCTTCTATTTAAGACACAGATTTACACGGATTTACGCAGATTTATTTTAGTTTAACCATGTTGATTCTTATCATCCGTGTCAATCTGCGTTAATCTGTGTCTACAATTTATTTTCTATTTTGTTCTTGTTCTAACAGCTTTGCCACCGCATAGGCGGGAAAAGTTGCAGATATTCTTTTCCCATAGACGGAAGAAAGCGACAAAAAAGCGATGTTTAACGATTCAGCAGCTTCTTTAGCGATAAAATCGCCCGTTCCTGCTGCTACCAGCTTTCTCAATCCATGTCTCTCCTTTATCTTCTCTATTGAACCACTCAACTCTTGTACTTGCACACTCTTTACCTGCTCTGCAATACCGACTGCGCTATCTTCTCCTACACCCTCAAGGTCACTGCACACCACCCTTGCCAGTCTTCGCAGTGCACTCACTCTGCTTTTTCCCTCCTTCTCACGACCTGCAAAGGCATAACTATCGGGGGTTTCACAACTGTAATCGCCATCGTTTAAGTATCCAAGAGCGAGATAAACGTCAGCAGTTATAGCAAACAGCTCTGAAGAAATCTTGCATTCCTCCCCTCCTTCTCCCTCTCCCACTCCGACTTTTTTCAGCAGTGTGGCAACCGGGGTTCTTAAGATACCCGAATAGATTAGTTCGCCGTATTTCAGTCGCTCGAAATCTGTTCTCTTTGCCTTTATTTCTCCCCCCACTATTGGAATCACATCGGTTGTGGTGCTGCCGACATCGACGAAAATCGCATTTTTATATTGCTCGGACACGAGCTTCGCAGAGGCGAGCCAGTTAGTAGCTGCGAATGAAAGAGGGTCTTTATCAACGTAGGAATCGCTTTTAAATGTGCACATCAGGTCGAAAAATTTTGCGTTCTTAAACGTATCGGAAACAGCACTTTTTATGTGTAAAACACCCTCTCTTTTTGTCGCGAAGCAGTCGCACAGCTCCCCGGTCATCACCACACCTACGGCTTCTATTCCGGGCTCAAATTGCTTTTTCAGTTCAGACAGCACCACGTCGTGTAGAATCGTATTATTTTTCCACAGAGGCGCATAAACGGAATCAACAAATCCGCCGTCTGACGTGGCAACTTTTGTATTTGCCCCTCCTATGTCTATGCCTATAAACATAATCGTATAAAGGTATTTACAATTAAAGGAAAAAGTGCTTTTATGGAGGTGCTTATCTTTCTACTGAAAAATGGCAAAAGGTGTGAGCGTGAGTAAAAAGGAATTCGAGGAAAGGATAGAGCAATTGACAAGCGAAGTTAGCGTTCCCGTTAAAGCAGTAGAGGCGGAAATGGGTAAACTGAGCGGCATAAGGGGTGAATTACGCGGAATAGTGAAGGAGCTGGATAGAATAAAAGAGATGTTAGAGGAGGAAGGAGAGCAAGCGTTAAACGAAGAAGGGCTGGAAGAGATAGGAGATGCTGTGGAGATTTTAACCGATGAGTGGGAATCTAAGAAAACGAAAACCGAGGCGATATTGAGGGAGAGGGAAAAGGGAGAAGAAGCCGAGAAATATCTGACGGATTTAACGTATTTGAAGGCGGAATTCGAGAACTATAAGCGCAGAGCAGAAAAAGACAAACACGATTTTGCTGATTATCTCCTCAAAGGCGTTATAGCCGAATTATTACCTATTGTGGACAATTTAGAAGTTGCAATAGAGCATGCAAAAGAGAATAAGCACTCGGAAGGTCTGGTAAAGGGGGTGGAAATGACATTGAAGCAGTTCAAAGAGGTTTTAGGGCGCGAAGGCGTCACGGAGATAAAAGCGAAGGGTGAGCAATTCGACCCCTTTAGGCATGAGGTCGTTTCAAAGGAAGTGAGCGAGGGTCATGCAGAGAACACGGTGATAGAAGTGGTTAGAAAAGGGTATTTGTTTCACGAAAAGGTTATAAGACCCGCAATGGTGAAGATAGCGGCGGTAGGGGAAGAGGGGAAAGAAAGACCGTGAAGAAGAGTTCATTATTAACAAATCCTTGAATTTCACCGCAGAGCACACGGAGAACGCAGAGGCATAAATTATAGACACAGATTAACGCAGATGATAATATAGCGGATTGGCGGTTTAGCGTTTTGGTCAAAGGGAGTGAGCCGCTAACGAGCTAAACCTCAAAACTCGCTTAATCAGTGGAAATCCGGCAATAAATTGCAATACTTGATGTTGAAAAATCCCAAAAAGGTTTGTTT
This sequence comes from Candidatus Methanophagales archaeon, assembly GCA_021161765.1. GTDB lineage: Archaea > Halobacteriota > Syntropharchaeia > Alkanophagales > Methanospirareceae > QEXZ01. The sequence goes on from JAGGZZ010000223.1 coordinate 24,314, forward strand.
TGAATTTTGAGTTTAGATATTGGAGTTTGTTTAGACCGGGGCTCTGCCCCGGTAACCCCGCAAGTCCGGTAGGGGCTTATTTAGAGTTTCGTGCTTAGGATTTATACCACAAGATATTGAGCAATTACTTTATCATACAATATAAAAAGCTTTTCGGTCATAGTCATATAGAAAACCGAAAAGCTTATATAACCCTTTCACCTTAAAAATTTTTGGAGTCAAAATTTTAAAAAAATGAAAGCGAAGGCGAGGGATAAGGAAGTGGGTAAGGCAATATATGGGGATGGGGATGTCAGCAGGGAATTGGGTTAAATCGGGAATAAACGGTTCTGCAAAGGAATGCAAAGTTTCTTCTTTAAAGAAAAGTTTTGTGACCGCGATATTAGTCGTTTCTGTGCTTGCGATGTTTACCGCGGTTGCGGGTGCGACTACGCATTATGTCAATCCCGGTGATTCAATTCAATCTGCTGTGAACGCCGCAAATCCCGGTGACATCATCATCGTGCGCGACGGCACGTACACCGAGAACGTGGACGTGAACAAGCGATTGACGGTTCGGTCGGAGAACGGTTCCGCTTTGACGACGGTTAGGGCAGCAAGCACAGACGAACACGTCTTCCATGTAACAGCGGATTACGTGAACATCACCGGGTTCACGGTGGAAAATGCAACTAAACTTTATAAGGCGGGGATTAATCTTGACAGTAATGTGGACCACTGCAACGTTTCTGATAACAAGGCATCGGGCAACTATTTTGGCATCTACCTGTATCAGTCGAGCCACAACACGCTCTCGAACAACACCGCTAACTTGAACACCTACTACGGCATCACGATACGTTTATCAAGCAACTACAACACGCTCACGAACAACACCGCTAACTGAACGCTCATTACGGCATCTGCCTGTCTGATTCGACCCACAACACGTTCACGAACAACACTGCTAACTCGAACAACCGCTACGGCATCTACCTCTACAACGCCGACAACAACAACATCACCTGCAACTGGGTTGCGCACAACGACCAGCGAGGATTCTACTTATACAGTGGAAGCACGGGCAACAACATCAGCTACAACAACATCATGTCCAACGGCGAACTGCAACTCGACGGCAGTTACCACTGGAACTTCTACAACAAGCAATCAGATGCCGTGGTAGCGGAACACAATTACTGGGGAACGACAAGTTCAGCGGTCATCGTCGCGGGCATCAAAGAGGATACGGGAAGTGTGGACTACGAGCCATTTCTAACTGCGCCTGCACCTTGTGCACCGGGTCCGGAACCAGCACCTGAACCACTAAACATCACTTCCTTCGCACCTTCATCACCTGTTAACGATACGGTCTGCACATGGAGAACGTTTAACGTAACGGTAAATCAAACGGTAAACGTTAGCTGGTATTTGAATAATTCGCTGCTGCACACGAAC
>JAGGZZ010000122.1 GCA_021161765.1 Candidatus Methanophagales archaeon
ACGTAAAGCTGTTTCTGACCTCGTAGCCGCGGGCATACTCACCGAACTGGACATCGGAAAATCCCACGTGATAAAGATAAATGAGCACAGCCCCTATACCGAGACGCTATTCAAGTTCATCAATACGGTGCAAAGCGTAAAAGAGAAGAGAAGCATAGAGGAGATAATAGCGAAAAGGGCAGGGGCTGGGTCGGCAGCGAAAGCGAGTTCGTAACCACAAGATTACACAGATTTTCACGAAAAAGAAAAAGAAAAAGTGTCGCATAAAGAAATTTTTAATTAATCCAAATATTTATATAATATGTAAAATGAAGTGAGTAAATTATAGACACAGATTAACGCAGATTAACACAGATAGATAATATAGCGGTTTGGCGGTTTAGCGTTTTGGTTAAAGGGGCTGAGCCACTAACGAGCTGAACCTCTAAACTCGCTTAATCCGTGTAAATCTGTGTAAATCCGTGTCTCAAATAGAAGGAGAATCAATTATGCACGAAGTAGAAAGCGCACTCAAATCAGTGGAGGGTTATACCCTTTTGCTTAAAGGGGCACCGGGGGCTGGAAAGACCACCTTTGCTGTAACGCTCCTCGAGCAAATGTGTACCGGCGATAGTAAAGGCGCATATATCTCTACTCGTATTGACCCCACCGCACTGTATAAACAATTCCCTGGTTTGGAAGAGCGAATACCCGTAAAAAACGTTATTGATGCCACGCAGTCGGAATTTTCAGAAGCCAGGTCACAGATGCTCTATGAAGACCTGACAAGCTTCTTGAGAAGTGTTTACAGCGTTGTTGCCGAAGAGGACGTTACAATTTTGATTTTAGATAGCTGGGATGCGGTCTCTTTTCAGATAGGCAAAGAGAATCAGGGCATAGAAAAGCTTGAAACCTCTATGCTGGACATTGCGCGAAAAACGAAAACGCACCTGATTTTGATAAGTGAATACACCGGAGAAAAAAGGCTGGATTATCTCGTTGATGGTATTTTACGATTAGAAAAGGAGCAGATAGACGATAGAATCGTAAGGAGAGTGTTTATAGATAAAATGAGAGGTTTTCAAGTTCCTTGTATTAACTATCCCTTTACCTTAGAAGGAGGAAAGTTCACTCATTTTGTGACTCCCGCATCAGGATTAGGCAGCGGCAAGCACAGGGTAATCGAGAAAGAAGAACTTACTCCGGAATATTATTCCACGGGGATAGAGGATCTGGATACGATAATTGGCGGTTATCCGAAGGGGGGCTTTGTCTTGTTAGAACTCACGGATGATAGCATAAGTTGGTCATATAGACCGGTTTTATACCACACAATTTCTGATTTCCTGCTAAATGACCATGGCGTTCTATACATGCCTGAGGATGGTTCTTATTCTTCTTCGGTGAAGAAGCTTCTCTCAGATTACGTCAGCGAAGAAGTGCTGGATAAGAACTTGAGGATGCCTACTGCTTCGGAAAGCGAAAGTGAAGACCCGTGTTTATTTCACGTTGATGTGGCCCTTGAGCAGGTAAGAGAATGCTTAGATATGCATTTTGAGATTTATAAAGAACTAAAGAAGCCGGTATTGCATGTTCTTGGCTTAACAGCGCTGAATATTTACGGCGAGGAGGACATAAGGAAAATGCTTTTGGAGATTGTATCGTGGGTGAGAACAACAGAAGATGTTTTAATAGGTGTTTTGAAACCTTCTGCGAAGTTAAAGAACGAGATACGAGAGCTCGCTGATATTCATCTCCGCTTTATCCCTATCAACGGCACGCTTAATTTTTACGGCGTTAAGCCCCATACGGTCATCTATAATATCTCGCCATTGCCTCCACGCGTGGGTGCAGGGAAAGGGAAAGAAGAGGAAAGATATCACCAGCTTAACCTCACTCCTTTTGTGTAGGCATAAGGCAATAGGGATATAATGGTGGAGAAACAAGACTCCTAAGTTAGCAAGTGTTTTGCATTCTCTCTCTTATGCCTTGCTCCGTACTTGCTGTGCCTCTTCAATCAAAGTCAATCTTTCCTTAATCGCATATATTTCATCCTTCAGTTCCATTTTCTCTTTTATCGTTCGAATATCCGCGCTCATTTCCTTTTGACCTACTTTAAGCGAGATTAATTCAGTATCCACCGAATCCAATCTATTTTCAATTACCCCCACTTTTTCCCGGATTTCCTCTATATCCTTTGTATGCTCCTCAATCCGCTCAGAAATCGTAATTAATTTCTTCACTCCTTCGTAAACTTCTTTCAATCCCTTTTCCATTTTCACCACTTTGTTAAATATTCCCGCTGATCCTATTTAAATCTTTCGATTCTATTCCCTATTCCCTATTGGCTAACGCCCGTATAGCATGTGCCAGTTCATTGCACTGCCTTGCGGGATTACCGTTCTTCGTGATGTATCTGTCTGCGCCCTTGTTCAAAGCTTCCCTCGCTACTTCCGCTCCCCCTTTACCGGTGAAAAGGATGAAAGGAATATTGGCTATATGTTTTTCGCTTTTTCTCACCGCTTCCAACAATTCTATGCCGTTCATCCCCGGCATCTGGTAATCCGAGATAACGGCATCGAAATGCTCGCTTTTTAGTTTTTCCAGCGCTTCTTCCGCGGAAAGTGCACTGGCGATTTTAAAATCTTCTTTTGTTTCCCTTTTCAAGAACACTCTCGTTATCTCTAAATCCGCTGGCTCATCATCCACGTGCAAAACGCGTATCTGTCCCGGTATCGAGTTTGCATATCCATGCTGAAAATCGTTTATCATTTTACACCCTATATTTGTAATTGCAATGGTGGTATAAAAATGCTACTTACATTTCAATTTTTATTGCAATAGTTAAGTATTTTTTTTATATTATAGAAACACCAGAAAATAAGTAAAAACCACAGAGACACGGAGGAGGAAAAAATGAAGAATACCGGTAAGAATTAAGAATAGATACCAAAATCCCAATTGATATGTTCTCTGATTCTCGGTGTCTCCGTGGTGAACAACATGATCTATGGCACTACCATGATTGGAACCGCCTTAAAACTCTGCGTACTCTGCGCTCTCCGCGGTGATAAATAACTTGATTTTTAGATAGTGCCTTCCCGAGTATTTACTATCTCCTCCACAGTCCCGTGCCAGTCTGCGCCTTTGTTTATTGTCCCTTTTGCGCCTGCTTTGAGTGCTTCTCTCTCTATTTCGGTTTCCGCATAAGCGGTGAACAGGTAAATGTTTGCTTTTGCATCATTTTCAATTATCCTTCTGGTCGCCTCAACACCATCCATCACCGGCATTCGGATGTCCATCAGCACGAGGTCGGGTTTATGTCCATCACTTGCCAGTTTGCCGTACATTTCCACGCCTTCCTTACCATTTAGTGCAGAATGCACAGAGAACGTATGCTCCGTATTCCTCGCCAGAAAAATGGGCAGTAATTCGTGAATTGTTTCTTCGTCATCCACAAGCAAAATATTGTATTCCATTTTTATCCTTCTCCTTATAGTTTTCGGTATCACCGTCACCTACTTCGAGTTGCAAACGGATGCCGGTTCCATTCATTTATACATTCATTGTTTCATTTATATGGTACAATAAAAACTTTATTGAACTTGCAAAATTTGTTTCAAACATCTCAATTTTTTATTGCATATAACGTACAGCTTCCTTCTATTTAAGACACCGATTAACGCGGATTTACACGGATTTACACGGATTAAGCGAGTTTAGAGGTTTAGCTCATTAGCGGCTCAGTCCCTTTGACCCAAACGCTAAACCGCCAAACCGCTATATTATCTGTCTGTGTTAATTAAGCCCTTTCAGGGCTTGCGGGAATGTGGGCAGAGCCCCCGTAGCGTTAATCGGTGTCTGAGTCAAATTTTTGTTCTATGTAAGTGCAAATAGAGTTCTTCCAGTCTTCTTACTCTCTCTTCTCTCAGATATTTAGTTACACTCTTCTGTGAAATACCCATCCGCCTTGCAATGCCTGAATCCCTGTAACCTCGTGCATGCAACTCTTTTATCTCCTTAATCTGTTTTGGTGTCAACATCACTTCTTCTTCATGTCTTTTTACTTTTTCTTCCTTCTTAGGAACGACGGTCCTTCGTGGAATAGTTCTAGTTCTGTCCTTTGCAATGTGCCGCAGAGTACGATGTCTCGCAAGAGATTCATCGTTGCTCTCATGAATCTTTTCTAAGGCTCTTTCAGTCACTTTTCTAACATCTTCATTCTCGCGTTTCCATGCTCGAATAAGGGGTTCAATTGCTCTTTTATCCCCTATCTTGCCAAGAGCCTCTGCCGCACTCTTCTGAACATTCGTATCCTCATCTTTCAACGAGGAAATAAGAGGTTCGAGTGCTGGTTCTCCCATCTTACAAAGAGCCGCTGCCGCACTCTTCCTAACACCCTCATTTTTATCTTTCAATGCTCGAATAAGGGGTTCAATTGCTCTTTTATCCCCTATCTTGCCGAGAACCTCTACCGATAACTTCCGAACACCCGCATCTTTATCTCTCAAAATCGGAATAAGTGGTTCAATTGCCGGTTCCCCTATTTTTTCAAGTGCTTCTGCCGCAGTTTTCCTAACAGTCCTCACTCGGTCTTTCAAAGTCCAAACGAGAGGTTCAATTACTCTTGCATCTCCTGTTTTACCAAGAGCCCATACCGCACCCATCCGTACATCCTCAGACTTATCATTCAAGGCATGAAGAAGAGGTTCAACATCTCTTTTGTCCCCTATCCCACCAAGAGCCTCTACCACACTCCGTCGAATATTCGAATCTTCATTTTCCTTCAAAGTCTGAATAAGAGGCTTAATTGCCGGTTTCCCTATTTTTTCAAGTGCTACTATGGCACTCCTCTGGACATCCCGATTCTCATCCCCTAAAACCTGAATGAGAGGTTCAATTGCTCTCGCATCTCTTATCTCTCCAAGTGCATCCACCGCACCCAGGCGAACGTTCTCTGACTCCTCTTCAGCTCTTGGCGACGGAGCCAGACAAGTAAAGTCGGATCCACCGAAAACGCTGCATGCATCCACCGCACCCAGGCGAGCCTTCTCTGGCTCCTCTTTCATGGATTGAATGAGTGGTTCAAGTGCTGGTTCTCCTATTTTTCCAAGTGCTTCCGCAGCACTCCTGCGAACATCCTTCTTCCTATCTTTTAAAGTTTGAATGAGCGGTTCTACTGCTCCTGTACTCCCTATCTCTCCAAGAGCCCATGCCGCACCCATCCGAACATCCTTATCTTTATCTTTTAAAGTTTGAATGAGCGGCTTTACTGCTCCTATATCTCTTATCTTACCAAGAGCCCATGCCGCACCCATCCGAACATTCCAATCTCTATACTTCAAAGCCTGAATTAGCGGTTGTTTCTTATTCTTCTCCTCCAACTCTTTTGCCATCCTTTCTCTTTCTTTTTTCTTTTTCTTTTCCTCTGCCACCTCCTGAATATATTGTCCCAGCGTATCAAATAGAGCATTTGGATTACCTTCCTTCTTGATGTATCTATTCGCCCCTTTATTTAATGCCTCTACCGCCACCTTCTCTTCTCCTTTGCCCGTGAAGATAATAAAGGGAATGTCGTTTCCTTTCTTCCTCAACTCTTCCAGAAATTCGAGCCCATTCATTCCCGGCATCTTGTAATCAGAAAGGATGACGTCAAAATTTTCAGTTTCCACTAGTTCCAGTCCCTGCTCTGCGGATAATACCGGAGTGATTTTAAAATTGTTATAGCCCTTCCTTTTCAGAAACAATTTTGTTATCTCAAGAGCTCCCCTCTCATCTTCCACGTGCAAAACCCGTATTGGTGCAGAGTTTGAATATTCCGACGGAATTTTCTTTTTCATTTTATCACCTTTAATTGTATTGCAAAGGGAGGGTATAAAAAACTTACAATGAATTTAACTTTTTTAGCTGATGTTAACAATTTTTTTAAATCAATTCCTCGGTATGGTGAAGAAAAACGTGCTCCCTTCCCCAGGTCTGCTCTCTACCCATATCTCACCTCCAAGTCCTTCCACGATCTTCTTGCAAATTGCCAGTCCCGCTCCGGTGCCTTCGTATTCAGACGTAGAATGCAACCTCTCAAAGAGATTGAAGATATTAGCTTGATATTTCTCTTCTATGCCAATACCGTTGTCTCTCACCGTGAACAAATAATCCTGCTCTCGCTCTTCACAGTTGACCTCCACCTTTGGCTTATCTGCCCGATTGAACTTCAATCCATTGTCAATAAGATTTGTGAAGAGTTCTTTCATCCAGACGCGCTGCGTGGAAACGAGGGGCAGTTTCCCTACGACAACTTCGCCTCCTCGCTCCCCGATTCGCGCACTTAGATCTGTTTTTATCTCCTCCAACAGCTCATTCATGTCCACCGTTTCCACCTCGATGAATTTCCGCCCTACGCGACTCAAGGTAAGAAGGTCTTCAATTTGCACGCCCATTCGTTCCACTGCTTCTTTCACCTTATTTAAATATCCTCTTCCTGTTTCGTCGAGCACATCGGCATAATCTTCGCTAAGGAGCATGGAAAAAGCTTGAATAGAGCGTAAAGGTGCTTGCAAATCGTGTGATACCGTGGACGTGAAATCTTCCAGGTCCCGGTTTGCTCGTTCCAGCTCCTTCGTGTATTTCTCTAATTCTTTCTCCGCGCGCTTCCGCTCGGTGATGTCTCTCATGAGGTAAACGAATTTTATTATTTCTCCATTTTCATCAAGGACCGGAGAACTCTTTTCGGAGAAATATCTGCCAAAATTTGGTTCGTATCGTTCTATGGTTTCGACTTTTTTGGTTTTCAACGATTTTTTTAGTGGACAGTTTTTTGGAGGGTTATCAATATTGTGAAAAACGTTGTAGCATTTCATACCTATTATCTCCTCTTTGGGCTTTCCCACAAGTTCTTCAGCAGCCTTATTAACTCGCTCGATGGTAAAATTTGTATCCGCCATAATCATAACGTCTGCTAAAGAACTGAAAGAATCTCGCCATTCTTTTTCTGCTTGCCGTATTTTTTCCTCCGCGCGCTTCCGCTCCGTGATGTCGCGGCTTATCGTCAGAACATGCGTTATTTTTCCCGATTCGTCAGTTAAAGGAACTTTTTTGGAATGCACATAGTGTCTAACACCTTCAACACCGGTATAAGTAAGTTCTGGGTTCTCTATCATCCTTCCCGTTTGAAATACTTTATCATTTGTTCCCCTGTATTCACCCTTCTTACCAATTACTTCGTGCTTAGCAACGCCAGTTATATTACAATATGCCTGATTGACCAACACGACGCGGTGCTCCGAGTCCTTGAGAGTGATTGTATCGGGGATGTTATCGATGACACTCTCAAGGAACTTGCGGGATTCTTTCAGCTCTTCCTCCGCTCGCTTCCGCTCGGTGATATTTGAGAAAATACAAATGGTATATTCAAAATTCTCAGGTTTTGGCTCTTTTCCTCCGAAGTATCCGACTGAGTTTAATTCTAAATCCACTTTCCCTCCATCCTTTTTATTATAACATTGATACACGCCTTCCAGCGTCTCACCACGTATTAATTTTGGTATATATTCCTTTTCTGTCTTTTCGATGGTTTCTTCACAGGCTAAAGGAGGAAGGACTACATCCTCTCCAGAAGCGTCAGTGAACCTCGATTCTTTTACAAGATTTATGTGTTCTATTTCTTCTCTTGACCACCCGGTCCACTCCAATAGTCTATCCGTGCAATCTACCCTGTAATCCTCGTGAACGTTCACAATTGCAACTGGTGCACGCTCACGCAAGTCAGTATGTATCTCAGCCAATTCTTTTATCTTCTCCTCCGCTCGTTTCTTCTCTTCCTGCAACTGGTAGCTCTCAGTAGCTTTTTTAATAACGTGCAACAACTCGTCCATGTTCACGGGCTTCTCGATGTATGAGTATGCACCCGCTTTTAACGCTTCTATTGCCGTATTCTTGGAAGCAAAAGCGGTAATTATGATGGCATAAGATTCCGGATTGAGCTCTTTTAGCCCCCTTAACATCTCTATCCCACTAATGTCCGGAAGCTTCAAGTCTATCAGGCAAATAGCGAAAGGGAACTTTTCCTTTTCTTCTCTTGCGAGAGTTAAGGCTTCTCTGCCCTTCCCCGTAGTCTCTACTTCGTAGCCTTCTTCCGATAATATATCGCTTAACGTCTCACGCATTTCTGCGTCGTCCTCAACCATGAGTATGTGCTGTTTCTTCATCTATAAACTAACCTCGTTCACCTTTCCTTTTCACATTCTCCTGAGTACACCTCCCCAATACATATCATAATTTTTGGATGGCTATATAAAGTTTTCCCTCACTTAAACAAAATTGCTTAAATTTAGCAATATTTCTTTTATTTAACTATATATGCGGCATTTATTTAAAATAATGACTATAAGCAATGATAGAGGGTGGAGTAGCAGTAGCAGCCGAAGTCGGCAGCGAAGAGGTAATGGTGATGTTAGGTATGGATAGAGAAGATGAATCGACGCGTATGCAAAATACGCTTCGCCTCGCTGTATGCTCTGACCTGCGAAGAAATCTTCTGATATGTTTAAAAGAAGGTAAAAAAGCGCTGAGCGAATTACGAGTTGAGCTGGAAATAAGTTCTACAACTGCTATACACGCATTAAGAG
>JAGGZZ010000019.1 GCA_021161765.1 Candidatus Methanophagales archaeon
CAATAGCTTTTCCGTGTTTCATTAGCGATTCTTTCCTCCTATTAAACGCTATATCTTGTTGTATATAAACTATGGCTTCCTTTTATTTAATTAATCCGAGTAATCGGCGTAATCTGTGGCAGTTAACATCCCATTACCCCTTTATTATTTTCATTACTTCCGCTTCTGAACACGTTAAACCTAATTTATTGAAGAACACAACGATATTTTTCACGTCTCGCTTGAGGAAGGCATCAGCATTAGGATGCTCCAAAAGCAGGGACTGCCCCATATCTATCAATACAGGCTCTATTTTATTTGCACTTACATCTACATCCTCATACCCTTTCATCAATATGTTGAACTCACTGAGGTCTGCATGCACCAACCTCCCGCGATTATACAGTGTCTTTATCTCAGAAATGATACGCCAGAAGAGCTCTTCGAGGTCAAAATCGAGCTCAAGTACTTCTACAGGAATGTCCTTCAATCTCGGTGCCGCTACCTCTTCTTTTCCTATAAACTCCATTATCAATACGTTTTTATCATACGCAATCGGCTCGGGAACGCAGACCCCGGCATCAAAAGCTCTTTTTAGATTCTTATACTCTTTTCGTGCCCATGCAAATACGATGCTTCTGCGGTCCCTCTTTATGTTCTCAAACCTGGGGTCGCCGATAATATAATCAAGCATAACATGGAAATTAGAGGTGCTTATTTTGTACATCTTTATCGCCAATTCCTCCTCTTCTGCTCCTATCGCATGAAATATGACGGCTTCCTTACCTCTACTTACAGGACCGCCCAATGCTTTTATTATTCCACGTTTTGAGAATTTATACAGCGTTTCCAAAGTAAGGATGTCAAGGACGTATAGCTCAGTTTTTCTATCGCGATAGTCCTTTTTCCTCTTTTTACCTTTTGGTAATGGCTCCCCCTCCCTTTTCAGCCATTTCTCTACTTCAAATAACCCTTCTTTCTTAACCATTCCGCCTCTGGTCTTTTATACCGATAAATGAGGTCTGCCTTTTCATCTTGAAAGTCCCAGGGGACTATTATTACTACATCACCGACGTTTACCCACTGTCGCCGCTTTAATCTTCCCGGTATCCGTGCCATTCTTTCGATTCCATCCATACATTGCACGGTGACTCTTCTTCCACCTAACATCTTTTCGACTATGGCTAACACCTCTCGCTTCCCTTTTTTGGGAATACGCACACGTATTACCTCTTCTGCTCCTTTTATTTCAACCAACTTTTCGTCCTCGCTATCAGAATCAGAACTTCCCACAATTGTCTCCTGCTTTTGTTCTTGTATATTAACTATAACTTCCTTCTATTTAAGTGCATAAGCGCATATTTTTGAGTGAAGAGATGAAGCCGAAGAAAAGAGGGAAAGGGATTTTATCAAGGTTATTAATGGCTTTCTTTTTCAGGAGGAAAACGCCGAAAATCGGCATCTATGGACCGCCGAATGCCGGGAAAACGACTTTAGCGAATAGAATAGTCCATACTTTTGTGGATGAGAATGAGGATATAGGTGCAGCCTCGGATGTACCACACGAAACGAGAAGAGCGGTCAGGCGGAGCGGCATAATGGTAGACCTGAAATCGAAATCGGTGCAAAGTCCCGACCCCAATCACGGTTCAGACCCGGAGTCAAAGGAAAAAGGAAGAAAAGGAGGGGCAAAAGGGAAGTTGAAGCTGGACGTGGTAGATACACCGGGATTAGCGACAAAAATAGATTTTCACGATTTTATGGCTTATGGGTTAGAAGAGGAAGAGGCGAAAAAGAGGGCAAAAGAGGCGACTGAAGGTGTTATAGAGGCGATAAAGTGGCTCGACGATATTGACGGTGTTGTGCTCCTGATGGACGCTACGGAAGACCCATATACGCAAACTAACGTGGTAATCATCGGTAATATGGAAGCGCGAGGCACACCCGTTATTATCGCAGCAAATAAAGTGGACTTAGCAGATGCCGCTCCCGAAAGGATAATGAATGCTTTTCCCCAGCACACCGTCATTCCTATTTCTGCACTGAAAGGGGAGAACATGGAGAGATTGTATGAGGAAATGGCAAGGAGGTTCCGGTAAAATGGAAGTAAAGATGGACCTGGTCTCGGAAGATAAAATAAATTCAATGGGGTCAATGGAGAAGCTGAGATTTGTGTTAGATGGCGTGAAGTCAGGGAATATAGTGGTGCTGGAAGGTGGTCTGACGTCAGAAGAGCAGATGAAGCTGATAGAACTCACAATGACGGAAGTAAACGAAGACTTCCCGGGAATAGAGATGAATGGGTATCCAACCAAAAGGGGGTTTTTAAATCTGCGAAGAAAGACACGGCTTACCGTAATAGGACCCGCGAATACGATGCGCACGATAAAGAAAGAGAATGATCTGATAAGTGCGATTATTTCTGCAATTTAAAACCACGAGATTACACGAGATTAATACAGAACTAAAATAAGCGAACAAAAAACGTAATCTGTGTAAATCAGTGTAATCTGTGGTTATAAAAGAGTTACACAAATATCAAAAGAGAAATGCATAAATGTTTGAAATGCGGGAAGAAATTTGAAAAGCTAACGAAGGAGATGTTACATGGCTGCCCTGAGTGTGGCGGGACGCTCTTTCTGTATCTAAAAGAAGGCGAAGAGATAACCGCAGCCGAGCTGGTGGACCGGATAAAGATAGAGGGTAAAATGCCATCCCCGGAAGAAGAGGAGAGAATAGAGAGCTTAAGGATTTTGAGCCCGGGCGTGTATGAGCTCAATTTAGATGCGTTATTAGAGAAGAAGGAGATAGTAATGGGGATAAAAGAGAATGGTTCTTACGCAATCCATTTGCCTTCTCTGTTTGCGAAACGGAATACAAAGCGTAGGTAAGGATTGAAATAAAATGGGCATTCCGAAAAATAATTAACCACAAGATTACACAGATTTCCACGAGAAAACAGGGGCTATGCCGGTGGTTAGCTGTGATAGTTGAGGAGAAGGAAAGAGCACTCAAAATATGGTATGTGACGCTTCATGCCGAACTTTTCGGGGCATCACAAAAATGAAATGCCGTAAACCGAAAAGCTTTTTATACCCTATGATAAATAGGTAGTATCAGTAAGTCACACGCTCCTGTAATTAGGTTAAGTGCAGGCACCTTAAGTACAGGCCCCGTTACTTAAGTACGGGGTATAGTGACTTGAAGATGTAAAAAAAAATAGCAGAAAAACATTTGAGAAGGGAGTTGGACATCTTTGAAATGATACTGAAAATGCCTGATGAAGATGTAAAGGAGTTTTATGGATGGTATGTTAGCCATC
>JAGGZZ010000205.1 GCA_021161765.1 Candidatus Methanophagales archaeon
AGGGATGTATTACGGATCAGTGGTGCGACAATTGCAACCAAATGATAGAGGATAACATAAATCATTTTATGCTGATTGAGGTTTATGCTTTCTCTGATTTGTAATATAAATGCTCCAATAATCGCTCATTTTCCCCTGTTCTATATCGCGATTATTATATAAACCTTTGCTTTTTGTTCGCTGAAAATCCGAACGTTTTCGATAGTTTTATCAGGGGTTTGAACGATATGATTAGTGAGCGCCGAGGAGTGCTCTATAAATAAAAGGAGGTGAAAACGAAAAAAAAATGAAGAAGAGAATAGCCGGGATATTAGCAATACTGCTACTGCTATGCACGGTTGTTCCAGTAATGGCTGAAGACCGAGCACGATGTCGAGGACAGTGATTTTGGATGTTCTAACTCGGGCTATCAAGGTCTTGATGAGGCGGATTTCCACTATCATTTCGGACATGGAGTAGATGAGATATGGTCCACGGTGATTTGCCTTTGGGACTATCCATTCTATGGTGTAGTAACTCCTTTGGAGGTCTCAGAGAAATGGGATAAGGATAACGAAAATGAAAAACAAAGTTAAGTTGTTGGTAGTAAGTGGATTGCTCATGCTTGCTATATGCGGAATTGTACTACAAGCACAAACGCAAACCGGGAACGGGAATTGGGGAGGTATCATGTCTCCTATGTCAGGTGATATCGTGCTAAAAGCCGAATTGCCAGAAGCACCAGCCACCTCGCCACTATACAAGGTTATAGACAATGGAACTGTGCCCTACTGTAAGCCGGATATGATGCACGTAAAGAAGAACCTGCCGTCAGAAAAGGAAGCAACTGTCATTGCAAAGGAATGCTTAGAAAAGTATGGAGGCATACCAAAAGATGCTGTGCTTACAGGTGTCGAAACAAACTACTTATATGGAATGAACACTAAAACCGGAGAAATTGTGGAAGAACATCCTTTAGGTGTAGATGTCAAATTTGAGCGAGAAATTAACGGCATGCCTGTGGTCGGTGCTGGTGGAGAGATAGATATGTCACTTGGCGAAAATGGTGAGCTGCTCTTCCTTTCAAAATGATGGAGATCGATTGAGTATGCTGGCGAGGTGGAAATAATCTCTGCAAGTGAGGCTTTCGAAAAGTTCGAAAAGGGAGAACTCATTCAAAAGCCGATGTCCCAAGAAGAAGTGGAGGTAACACAAATAAAACTTGGATACTATGCAGAGCAGAAGCACCGGGAAAGAGGCAAGAATTCTATGAACCAGCATGGATATTTTACACAAAGGATGAGGCAGGCGACGTGATGCGACTATGTGTAAATGCCGTAGCATGAGCTTTTAAAACAAAAAAAGTTTTTTTCTTTTTGAAACGCTTGTTAATATTCATGTCCAATCAAAAATCACGATTACAACCGCAGATTCGGGCACAGAAGCAATTACTACTGTTTTCTATTGCCATACTCCTCTTCAGCACACTTATTGGCGCGGTCATCATGGTTCATCCGCTTTACCTGAAACAATTTGTCGAACAGCCCGCATTGGTTGGATTAATAGCAGCAATATCGTCCTTTGCGGGATTAACATTCAGCCTCCCGATTGGTACTCTTTCTGACCGGGAGGGGAGGAAACCGATGTTAATCGTCTCTTTTGGGCTCGTATCTGTTGTACTCCTCGCGTTCTTCATTAATACCCGTCTTTATCCATTAATATTGCTGCAAATAGCATTTGGTGTTTTCATGGCTCCGATATGGGTTGTTGGCGAAGCGTTCATCAAGGACATATCACCAACCGAAAGGCGAGGAGAATTCAGGTCTTTTTTCGGCACATTTGCAAATGCGGGGCTGCTCATAGGACCTTTAATAGGGGGTTTCCTGGCAGGAGCGCTTGGAATACGGTCACCATACCTTTTTGCGGCTATTCTGCTCGTCGTACCGTTGATTTTGGTATTTGGAATGAAGGACGGGCATAGCAACACAAATAAGAATCAGGCAGTGAGGGATTTTTTACCCGTGCTAAAGGAGTTCTTGCAGCAGAGAGAGCTAAAGCTCCTGGCTCTCTGCACCGTGTCACTGTACTTCTGGTACGCCGTGAGATGGGTATTTGGTCAGCTATTCCTTCTGGATCGGGGCTTTAGCTACTCCATAATAGGAATTTGGTTAGCCGTTTCGGTCCTCCCTTTTCTTCTTTTCCAGATACCCATAGGAAAATTAAGCGACAAAATAGGAAAAACGAGAATAATGTGTCTGGGGTTCTTGATTTCCGCGGTGTCGCTCATACCCCTGGGGTTTATGAGTTCAATTTCAAGTCTATTAGCAACGATATTTATCGTATCTATTGGTACCGCCTTCGTCGAGCCGTTAATCGAGGCAAGAGTCACGGATATAGTGCCAAAAGACAGATATGGCGCTTATTCAGGGATATTTGAATTCACAAAAACGCTGGGTCTCTTGTTGGGACCTGTGGCTTCGTCAGTCTTCGTTTATTCGTTTGGAATCTCATATTCCTTCATTCCAGCAGTTGTATTCTTTATCCTGACTTTGGCTCTTTTTCTATACAAAAAATCTTTTTGATTTGATTGATTGAATGGAATGAGGAATATTTAAATCAAAAAGATAGTTAGTTTATTTGTAAGGATATAAAAATGAACGAAAAACAAATCATCCAAAAACTGCAATCAAAGGACAAGGACGAGATACTGGATATCCCAGTGCTGCTGATAAATGAAAAAAGCGTCAATCTCAACGCTTTAATTGCGGTAGCGATAAAAGGAAAAGTGCAATCCGAAATTCTTGCGCTGATAGATATTGCGAACTTGCTGGAACGAAAAGGCGAATTTGAGGCGGTGTTGGCGGCGCATTACGATGAAAACTTTGAAGAGCGAACAATCGAAGACGCTATTTTCCCATACAAAGAATTTAGAAAAGCGATAAAAAGGAGTTTTTTGGAGCAGATTGAAAAAAGGTGGAATATCAAAATTGGATTCACATACGATGATTTTTATAAAGTTTATCGAGATTACCATCTGTTACCGTATCATGGTGAACAGCTAAAGACCTATTTTGGTGATATAATTGAGATTTAGAGATTGGGAAGCGGTAAGGAAAGAACTGAAAAGTGTGGGCACTTATTTGAAGAATCATCCAAGAGCAATTGCAATCGGTGGCACCGCACTGGTCTATTATGGACTGAAAAGGTCTACAAGAGACATTGATCTCGCCTTTCCTACGCAGGGTGAGTGTTTTTGGTTCGCAGAGGCGCTAAGAGAAAGCGGGTATGAGCTTAGAAAAGGAGAGGCGGTATGGAGGTTCATAGACTTTGAGCGAGATTTATACATTGACATTTCCTATGGGAAGATAGGGGACGTTTCACCGAGCCAAGCAATGTTTTCACGGTTGAAAGAGGAGAGGATAGATGAGATGAGCGTCTGGATACCTGCGCTGGAGGATTTGTTCATTATGAAGGCATGCCATTCCATAGATACATACGAAACCGATGCTATTGGTGATGCAAAAAGGATTTATGAGAAAATTGACATGAAAATTGTGCACAACGAGCTGAGAAATCAGAACGAAAGGGTAAATGAAAAAGTCAAGCGATGGCTAAGTGAGTTTGTTGAGAGAAAATGAATAAAGGACAATGGACATAAGAATAGGAATAACCGGGAAGCCGAGGATAGGGAAGTCAACGATTATAAAAGCAGTGATAAAGAGATTGAAAGCAGAAGGTATAGCCGTGGGCGGCATGCTTACTTCCGATATGCGTGAGGGAGGAGTAAGGGTAGGCTTCTCCTTAGAGGATATAAATACGGGCGAAAAAGGTATTTTGGCACATGTACATCACCGCTGGACAGGTCCAAAGGTAAAGGTGGGGAAATACATCGTAAATCTTGCCGATTTGGATTCCATAGGTACGAACTCGATAAAGAATGCGGTGGCACAGCCCGACCCAATTATAATCATCGCAGATGAAATAGGACCGATGGAACTGAAGTCAAAGCGATTCATAGAAGCTGTGGAAGAAGCAATAGAAAGTGATAAGTCTATGCTCGTCACAGTTCATCAGAGGTCGGAGCACGAATTGGTAAGAAGGGTAAAAAAGGAGTTTGAGATGTTTGGAGTTACGCAAGAGAACAGAGACGAAATGGCAAATTGCATTATTCAGCGGTTTTAGCGGTTTAGCGGTTTAGCGGTTTGGACAGTTTAGCGTGTTGGTGGTTTAGAATTTATTTTGGAGTAGAAAGAGGACAGCATTTTTGAAGGTTCTTCTGTCTTTGGGGATAAATTACTAAAGTTGTCTTCGTGAATAAAACCCAACTTGTGTGCGATAATTCCTTAAAATTCTTCATCGTCAATCCTTCTTTTTCATGTATTCTCGCAGCACAACCGTTGCGTACGACCCTTTTGGTAAGAAGAACTTTAATTTTACTTTATTTCGACCGGGATTCATATCGTCATCGCTAATGGCTTCG
This sequence comes from Candidatus Methanophagales archaeon, assembly GCA_021161765.1. GTDB lineage: Archaea > Halobacteriota > Syntropharchaeia > Alkanophagales > Methanospirareceae > QEXZ01. The sequence goes on from JAGGZZ010000205.1 coordinate 4,460, forward strand.
TTGCTTAACTCAACCTTCACAGGCACTAAAACAGGTCTTCTTATTCCTTTGGAACTTATTTCTGGAATCTTTTCGATGTAAAAATCATTCAATTCAACGCATTCATCATCCAAAACTTTCCTTTCTATCTCTCCTTCCGCTCCTTCCGCAAATTCGGTTTCGTAGCCAAATGCAGGAGCAGTGACAAAAGCTCTGCCTCGCTTTATCAGCCGGTTTATCGCTTCTATTTTGTCCTCTGTGACTTTCTCCATCCGGTCTTTGTGTAAATCCGCGAGTCCAAACCTGTCGCGGAAACAGACTACGTCGCCAACCAAAGCCTCGCCAAACGGCAGGTTTTGGTTCATACGGCGGCGGCTCAAAACGAGATTGAACAGATAAGCTTGATACGCATGCACGAAAAGTTTCTGCAGGTTCTTCGGAAGCACCGAAAAAGCAGAGAGGAAATCCGATTCGTTTATGCTTTCTCTTCCTCTTCCATTTTTTACCAGTTCATTCAGCATCGCCTTTTCGTATCGCAAGAACGGTGGCATTTTTTTCAATCCTTCTTTCAGTCCTTTCAGTTCGCCTTCCTTGCACAGCCGCCTTGCTCGTTTCGCCTCTTCGCTTTCGTCAGGGAACACATCCGAGATGTAGGACAATACCGCTTCTTTTACTTCACCGCGTATCAGATGTTTCCCCACCACGTGCGTTATCGGGCGCCGAATACCAAAACGCTGAACGCCGAAGAAATTGGGTACGCCACCTTCATTTTCTATTTCTGCGGTTATCGCCGCTATTTTTCGCTTTATATCCTCTTTACTGCCTTCTATGTCACGAATAACGATCTCAAATTCGTTTCCGTGCAGGTCACCCAGAGAAACGGCTTTATTCGAAGACCCTATTAGTTTTAACGATACGTCAGCGATTTTTAGTCGTTCCAGCTCGGTTTCTGCTATGTCTTCGCCCCAGATGCTTATCTTCTGCGTGGTAACGGCAACTTTGTCTTTGGTGCCTGCGAATCCGATTCGGTTCCTGCTGACTCGCAGCCGCCGTGAGATTTCGTTTATCACGCTGTGTGTGTCCCAGTTCTCCTTTGTCAGCTCGGCAATCAGGTATTTCCCTTCTTCTTGCTCTGCTCTGTTCGTGATTTCACGAACTAAGAAGTCAGCGGGTTTTGTTTTTATTACGCCGCCTATTCCTTCGGTTCGCGTAGAATAGAACCCTATGCCTATTCGGGCTTCGGATTCGGGGGGTTGGTTTTGGTGCATTTGCGGTGTTCTGAAGTTTTTATTTGCCAAGATTGTTTAATACTAAAACAAGGGGTATATCACTATTAACATGCTCGAAGCAAACAAAGCAGCAGCGGCAAAGTTTGGGATAGATACTCACTTCATCGAAGAAAAAACGGATACGCAAAGGAACATCGAAATTCTCGGCGACGACTTAACTTTTATTAGTGTCAGAGAATTTCAGCGAACAAAACATGTTCATCGTTTACATCCTTATCTCGGCAAATTTATTCCTCAACTTGTTGAGGTATTCTTGAAAAGATATTTTACACAAGGAGACACTGTTCTTGATCCATTCGCTGGTTCGGGAACGGCTTTAATCGAGGCAAACGTTCTGGGTATAAACTCGGTTGGAATAGAGCTATCGCCATTTAATGTGCTGATTCAGGAGGTAAAAGCCAAAAAATACAATATCCTTGAAGTCGAAAGAGAGATAAAAGATGCGTTGAAACGGTTAAAGGTTTTTTCCCGTAGATTACAAATTAAAGAGAAAGGGCAGGCTCTTCTTGTTGATGCCGTAGAGAAATTTGAAACGGATAGCGATTATTTGAAGGAGTGGCTTTCTGGCAGGGCACTACAGGAGATTTTATTTTACAGAAGCATAATAGCGGACTATAAAAATCAAGATATACTGAAGATTATTCTTTCGCGGGCTGCCCGTTCAGCGCGACTTGTCCCACACTATGACCTGGCGCGACCTAAAAAGCCTGTGAGAGAGACGTACTGGTGCATAAAACACAAAAGATACTGCACGCCGATTGATGAGGCATTGAAGTTTATCAAACGCTATTCGATTATGAGAAAGGGGGGACTAACAAATGAGATACTCAGAAGAGGAATTAATTTCATATCTTTGTAAAAAGGTTCCTGGGATTGGCGATAAAACTGCAGATGCGATTGCTGTCTATTTGGGAGATATGGAAAGTCTTTTTGAAAATACAGATGAGTTGAACCATTTGTGCAATCTCAGGGGAAAATCAGTAGTAAGTAACATGCAAATAAAAGAGATCAAGAAGATAACAGGATATTATTTCCCTCAACCGATATCAGATTTGAGAAAAGCTTGGATTAGCGTATTAATCAGGGATTTTGTTAAAAACAGCATGGAAGAAATCGAAAATACTGATTTGGATAATCTACTGATCAACCCTTTTTTGATAAAGGCATTTGGTTTTGATGATCACAGAGAAGTGGTTACATTCTATTAGTGAGGTTATGGAATTAGAACCTGCGGATTTTTCCGCGATGTTGGAAGGTAAAAGAATGTCTTTAATAAAAGATTGGGAAAAACAATGGGGAACAGGCATAACATCTATTAATAAAGTTTTAGAGAATTATCTGTAATGTTGGAGAGGGAAAATGATATTATTTCTGCTAACGGATGAGGATGCGCAAATACTTGCAAAGGAGAGAATCGGGCGTGAACTATCCTATGATGAATTGGAACGCGTAAAGAAAGGGTTGGAGTTTGGATTGGAGTGTTGGGAAGAGGTTATGATTACGGCAATTGAAGAAGTTGCTGACGAGGGATAATCGCTTTGCCATTAATTGAGGGACGAAAAATTTGCAGAGTTCCGGATGCGAAGATAATATTTGGGTGATGCGCGTGAGAGGGAACTCAGAAATACAATAAGGCGTGTTTAAATATACATTTTAGCCATCTCTATCTAAACCGCTAAAC
>JAGGZZ010000073.1 GCA_021161765.1 Candidatus Methanophagales archaeon
GAGCGGATGTTCTGGTTATAATGATGAGGGAAATAGACAGGTTGGGGGAAATCGTGGATATAGCACCTCAAAATCTCATTGAAATCATTGAAAAGCTCGCAAGTCGAATTTTGAAACTCAGAGAGGCGGGTTTTAGAAGTGTCGTTCTCGGCGGAGACCATGGTTTTCTTTACCATAGGAAAGAACCCGAAAGGGTGCAATGCAACGCAGAGTTAATTAAGTGGAGGTTTGCAATAAACACATCAGAAGGTAATTTTGTGACTAAATCCGAGGATGCCGGTATTAACAGCAATTTGTTACTCGGATTTCCTGCGGGAACCTCTGTTTTTGCCGTGCAAGGAAGAACGCCTGAATTCGTTCACGGTGGGTTGAGTTTGCAGGAGACTGTTGTTCCTGTTGTGACTCTAAAACTTGCGAAGCCGAAGGAAAAGGTCAAAGTCAGCGTTGAATATTCTGAACCGATAACATCAAGGATAGTTTTGATAAAACTCAAATCTTCTTTTGAGAAGTTGGATGTGGAGTCAAGAAAAGTGTATGTCGAGGTGAACAATAAGAAATCGGATGTGATTACCATCGTTCCGGGAAAGGCTGAAACGGCTAGGCTGAGTTGGTTATCTGAATTCGAGGAAGCTCCGGAAGAGGTAGGGATTAAAGTTGTTGATTATGATACGGGGGAAGTGATGAGCAAAAGGAAGACTAAAGTGAGTTTGTTAATGTGACTTATGTTTCTCCCACCGCTTCAAACCTTCTCTTCAAGAATTTCGTATCCAACGAAGCGAGTAGCCAGCCCGCACGGGGTCCCGAAGGCTGTTTCAACAGTGCGACATAAATCGCTTTGAATACCTCTTTTGCTTCTATGTTTGTAGCGGAAGCAACCTCGTATATTTTATTATGCCACGCCGAAGCATCCAGGCTCGTACCTTCCTTTAGTTCGCCCGCTATCCGCTTCAATGCCTTTTTCTGCGCATCGGACAAACTTTTTATTTCCTCTGCCGGCAGCGCCGATTGCAATTCGAACTTCACATTTGGAGGTGCGTATTTCCGCAGCCAATTCGCCACATATACCGCTTTTTTCCTTAACTCCTCCATTTCCTCCGCGTCATCCGCATGAACTTCGTATCCGCTTCTTTTGATGACCTTAAGGAGTTCGGAAAACTCACCACGTGCAATCTGCACGAGCGTTATGAAATGCCTGAACGGTATTTTACCTGCAACACCACCGCCTATTCCGCCTATTTCTCGCTCGTATTCGTCTATCAGGTGCAGTAAAGGCAAACCGGGGTCGAATTCTATGTGCTTATCCGGTCGCACTCTCAAAATAACGTGCTTTAAAATCTCCGGCGGTATGGTTTCTAACATCTCGTGCACCGGGATATTCGTCCCCAGAGAAGACGACATAGCCGTGACTTTCGCCTTCGTGCCTTCTCGCTCCTTCCTCTTCAACAGGATATGTTCAAAAGGGATAGGATATGGCGCTTCGTAATTGTAGATTTCCGCTGATATCCTCTTCCCTGTATCGTAAGACCCGCCAGGCGCGGCATGGTCCTTGCCAAAAGGCTCGACGGTAACGCCCAGGATTTTCCATCTCGCTGCCCAGTCTATCCGCCACGCTAATTTACCACCACCTTTAAACGAAGCAACGCCCTTGTTTCCACATTCGCATTCATAATATGCTTCCTCCTTATCCATGTCGTACCCCGTTACAACCGCGGATGTGATTCTGCCACAAGCATCACAAAGAGGATTAAAAGGCGTCCACTTGTCGGACACTTGCCTGCCTGAAATTTGCCCTATTATCTTCGATATTTCTTCTCTTCTCGTAATCGCCTCTTTTATCACGTCCACGTACATCCCCGACTTATACATCTCATCAGCTTTGAACGTCGTTATCTCTATGCCTAAATCAGTTAACGAATCAAGGAACGGCTGTAAAAAGTGCTCGGCATAGGTGCTGAGGCGCCCTTCCGGGTCGGGTATTTCCGATAGTGGTTTTCCTACGTGCGCTTCGTATTCTTCGGGAAGAAACGGGTATCTCCTCCGCAGCGGGTCAAAAGTGTCAGCGACATAGATAAGTTTTGCTTCCACGCCCATGTCCACGAGAGCGGAACAGACTGCATCTCCAGTTATTATCTCTCGCAGATTCCCCACGTGAATGTCCCCTGAGGGTGTAATACCGGTAGCAACAACATGCTCTTTCTCTTTCCTTCGCTCCACGATGTCCTTTGCGATTACTAACGACCAGTGCATTTTTTCTTTTTCACCTCTATGACTTTTCCGTTCTCATCTAACACGAATTCGAGTAAAAACCTATCCACTTTTGATGCTTTTGGGTTCCAGGTCCTTCCACAGACTCCACACTCGACATCGCTGCCCAATTCTATGACATACCAGCTTGCATCTGCGTATGGCGTTCCACAATAAGGGCAAATACTAACAGCAACATCCAGGAAGGCTTTCTTTTGTTCCAACACTTTTTCTTTTTAGAAAACACTTTCTTTTAGAAAAAGAACCTGTGCTAAGAAAATAAAATTCTTTTGGTAAAGCTTTTCTTCTTAAGAAAAGGTTTGTGCTAAAAGAAAAAGCTTAAATGTCTCTTCGGTAAGTAAAAATAGATAAAAAGAAAGTGAATTCTTCACAAGACCATGAAAAGGATTGAAATAAGGATAAGAGATGCGAAAGAAGAAGAATTGAAGCGTATAAGTGACGATATGGGACTCTCGCTGAATTTAGAGGAGATGAAGAGGATAAAACGATATTTCGTTGCGAAAAAGCGAGAACCGACGGATGTGGAATTACAAAGCATTGCACAAGCGTGGTCGGAGCATTGCTGTTACAAGAGTTCAAAAAGAATCTTGCAGAAGTTCATTTTTGGCATAGAAGCGCCGCAAAATATGCTGGTGATAAAAGAAGATGCGGGTGTGGTGGAATTTGACGAAGAACATGCTTATGTCGTGGCATTCGAGAGTCACAACCACCCTTCAGCCGTCGAACCGTACGGAGGTGCGGCAACCGGAATAGGTGGCATTGTGCGGGATGTAATCTGCATGGGTGCACAGCCCATTGCCTTGATAGACCCTCTGTTCTTCGGGCAGTTGAGTCATCCAGACGAAAAACTTCCTGTGGGAATAAAGCATCCACGGTTTTTGTTTAATGGTGTCGTTTCCGGTATAGGCGACTACGGGAATCGAATAGGCATTCCAACCTGTGCGGGCATGGTTTATTTCGATGATGGTTATGTAGGCAATTGCGTGGTGAACGTGGGCTGCGTGGGAATAATGAATAAGGCAGATTTGAGCAGAAGCTGGGCGAAGCCAGGCGAAGTGCTTGTTCTGGTCGGCGGTAAAACAGGCAGGGACGGCATACACGGCGTTACTTTTGCTTCTGTCGAGTTAACGGGCGAAGAGGAATCGCGAAGTGCCGTTCAAGTTGGCGACCCGATAACGAAAGAACCGCTAATGCATGCTATATCGGAAGCAAATGAGCTTGGGCTGATAAGCGGGATGAAAGACCTCGGTGGCGGCGGGTTATCCTGTGCTGTGAGCGAGATGAGCCATGCAGGAGGGTGCGGTGCTGACGTCCATTTAGAGCGTGTAAAGCTAAAAGAAGAGGGACTCGACGGATGGGAGATATGGGTTTCAGAATCGCAGGAACGGTTTTTAATCGCCGTTTCGGGGGACAACGTAGAAGGATTGCTGGCGATATTCGATAAGTGGGACATAGATGCAGTGGTTATAGGGCAGACTTTTAAGAAAAGGCCACAGGTACGGATTTTTTATGAGGGGGAACGCATATTTGAGCTGGATACGGATTTCCTTGTTGCATGTCCTATTCATGAGCGTCCAAAGGAGATAAGGAAGAAAGAAGAGGAGGAAGTTTCAATAGAAGAGCCAAAAGACTACAACGAGGTTTTAACGTGGTTGCTCGCTGCACCAAACATCACCTCGAGGGAAAGCATCATAAGACAATATGACCATGAAGTGCGGGCTTCTACCGTACTAAAACCGATGCAAGGGGTAATAGGAAAACAGACGCATGGAGATGCTGCGGTGATTAAGCCGCTGGAGGAGTCATATAAAGGACTTGCCATTACTTCTGACGTGAATCCGTCTTTTTGCAAACTAAATCCGTTCTGGGGTGCTGCAAGTGCGATAGACGAGGTATGCAGGAATTTGACCGCGGTGGGTGCAGTGCCGCATTCACTTGCCGACTGCTTGAACTTCGGCAATCCTGAGAAGCCGGACCGAATGGGTGATTTCTATGAATGCTGTCGTGGATTGGGCTACATGGCATCTTCGCTTGGCGTACCTTTTGTGAGTGGCAACGTAAGCTTTTACAATGAATCAGCAGCTATGGATGAATCTATCCCCCCTACGCCGGCGGTGCTGGGTATAGGGATATGCGAAGATGGACGAGAATGCATTACCGTGGATGTGAAAGAAGCAGACGGGAATTTGTTATATGTGATGGGAGAAACGAAAGCGGAGCTGGGTGGGAGTGAATATTATAGGTTAAGGCATGTAGAAGGAGGAATTGTGCCGAGGACCGAGCCTGAGGTGCTGATGCAGAGCATGAACGCATTAAGGGAAGCGATGCAGGCGGGATTAATAGCAAGTTGTCATGACCTTTCAGAAGGCGGTCTTGGTGTTGCCGTATGCGAAATGCTATTGGGTGGCGACATCGGCGCTTCAATTGACCTTGCAGGCGTCAAACCCGAGCTAAGAAGTGATTATAAGTTGTTCTCGGAATCTAACACGAGATGGGTGGTGGAGGTGTGGAGGGAGGAAAAGAGAAGGTTTGAGGATTGGCTAAAGGAAAGGAAGGTTTATGTAACTAAAATAGGAGAGACAGTAGGAGAGAAGAGGGTAGGTATTTGTGATGGGAAAAAAGAGCTGGTGGAGATTTCGTTAGAAGAAGTGAGAGAAGCGTGGGGTGGGGAGATTTGTTGATAAAAAATGCAATTGGTGATAAACACATACGGGTCTTATCTAAGGAAGAAGGGAAACTGTTTTTTAGTTCGGAAAGATGACAAAGTGTTTGAAGTATCTGTGAATAAGGTTGACAGCATTTTAATCACTACGGCTGCGTATATTTCCACGGATGCAATCAAGTTTGCCGTGGATAACAACATAGACATCGTTTTTCTCGATTCTTACGGCGACCCTTACGGGCGTGTGTGGCATCCTAAATTAGGAAGCACGACGTTGATAAGACGGCGGCAACTGGAGATGTATGACAAAGCCGAAGGGCTGAACCTGGCAAAGAAATGGGGCATTCAAAAGTTTGATAATCAAATAGAGTTACTGAAAAGGCTGAAGAAGGCGAGAGCAGAGAAAAAAGATGAATTGGAAGCAAGCATAAAAGAAATTGGACAATTGAAAGAGAGAATGAAGGGGTTAAAAGGCACAATCGAAGAAAGAAGACAAACGATGCTGGGTATAGAAGGTATGGCATCAAAAAAATATTTTGAAGCGCTATCTTTGATTATGCCAGAGAAGTTCAAATTTAAGGGAAGGAGCAGGAATCCCGCGACGGATGAGTTTAATGCTATGCTGAATTACGGATATGGCGTTCTGTATTCAATGGTGGAGAAGGCGTGCATCATCGCGGGTTTAGACCCTTATATCGGATTTCTTCATACTGATAACTACAACAAGAAATCGCTGGTCTTTGACATTATAGAAATGTTTAGGGCGTTTGTGGATGAACCTGTGGTTCATCTGTTCAGCAAACGGAAGGTAAAGGAGGAATATTTTGATAAAATACAGCACGGGTTGAGTTTGAATAAAGAAGGAAAAGCGGTGTTGATAGAAGCGCTAAACGAGACTTTTGAAAAGACAATAAAGTACAAAGGCAGGAATATAAAGACGAAAAACGTCGTTCAGTTTGAGTGTCATAGGATTGCGAACAAGCTTTTAAAACAAACCTTTTAGAAAAAGGTTTGATCCAAAAACAATCACATAATCAGGATGAAGGACAAATGGTGATTAAAAGAAAGAGAAAGACCACAATTAACTCTAATTTGAGACACATAAAGATTTATTTGGATACAAACGTGTGGTGCAGGCCATTTGACGAGCAGACACAGCAAAGGATAATTGATGAGGGGGAAGCGTTTTTAAAAATACTGGAGAAGGTTCATGCAGAACGAAAGTATAAAATAAAAGTAAAGAATCCCATAGAATTTATAGAAGAAAATGGCAACAAATACTGAAGATCTAAAAGTCTTGGAAAAAGTGGCATCTATGGCTAAAAGAGAACTAGATCCCGTTGAATATGCGAGATTTTTGGAGTTAATAACACCTAAGACGGGGGATTCTACAAAGGAATTAAGAGAAATCCGCGATGTTGAATCTTATGAAGAGATTATAGAACGATTAAAGAAAGTGAATGTCCGAATATTACCATAGCCCTGGTGGTTCTCCAAAAGGGGCGGTCACAGTGAGGTAAAAATGCTCGTATGGGTAATATACGACATCTCGGACGATAAGGTAAGGGGAAAGGTAGCGAAGATATGCAAAGGTTACGGGCTTTACAGGGTGCAGAAAAGCGCGTTCCTTGGCGATTTGAACAGAAACGAAACGGAATCCATTGCGCTGGAATGTGAAGAGCTGATAGAAGACACGGATTCGGTATTCGTGTTTCCCTTATGTGATGATTGTTTTAAGAAGATAAAGCTGATTGGCGAGGGGTTTGATAAGGATTTGATCAGCGATAAGGTGGTTACGAAAATATTTTAGAGGGGATGCAGGA
>JAGGZZ010000225.1 GCA_021161765.1 Candidatus Methanophagales archaeon
CTTGAATATATCAAAGCATTGAGGAAGCAAGTTAAAGATGTCTAACAAGGGCACGGCGTATAACAGAGCGTATCTGGCTTCGGTGCTCACACCTCCGCCCAAATCCTCGCTGCGCTTGGACTTCTCATATCCGCAAAACCTATACAAGAAGTTGTAAGTGCTGAAAGAGGATAGTTTTATAAGGAATAAAAGCAATAATATAAATAAATCTGGAGGTTAAAAAAATGGCAAAAACAATAGGTATAGATGTGGGAACGAGCAATTCCGCTGCGGCTGCGTTGATTGGTGGGAAGTCAACGATAATCCCGAGTGCCGAGGGGACAAGCCTTGGTGGTAAAGCATTCCCGTCGTATGTGGCATTTACGAAAGATGGGCAAATGCTGGTTGGAGAACCCGCGAAAAGACAGGCGGTGTCCAATCCTGAAGGGACAGTGATGGCAATCAAGCGGAAGATGGGCACGGACTACAAGGTGAAGGTTCATGGCAAGGAATACACGCCACAGCAAATAACCGCTTTCATTCTACAAAAGATAAAACGTGACGCGGAAGCATTCTTAGGCGATAAAGTTGACAAGGCGGTCTTAACAGTGCCGGCATACTTCAATGACAACCAGAGGACTGCGACGAAGGATGCAGGTGCGATTGCCGGTTTAGAAGTCGTCAGAATAATTAACGAACCCACTGCCGCGGCACTCGCCTACGGAATTGACAAGGCAGAGAAAGAGCAGAAGATACTGGTATTTGATTTCGGCGGTGGCACGCTGGACGTAACGATAATGGAGTTCAGCGAAGGCGTATTTGAGGTCATATCCACGAGTGGCGATACTCAGTTGGGCGGCACAGACATGGATAACGCAATCGTGAATTACATTGCAGAAGAGTTCAAGAAGGAATCGGGAATAGACGTGAGGAACGATAGTATGGCGTTACAGAGGTTGCGGGAGGCGAGTGAAAAGGCGAAGATAGAACTTTCTAATGTGCTTGAGACCGATATAAACCTGCCTTTCATCACCGCGGACGCTTCGGGACCGAAGCACCTCGTCACGAAACTCACGCGGGCAAAATTAGAGGAACTCGTGCGACCAATCGTGGATAAATGCAAAACTTCAATAGACCGTGCATTACAGGATGCTAAACTCTCTCCTCGTGACGTCACTAAAATCATTTTCGTTGGTGGTCCGACGCGGATGCCAATAGTGCAGAAATTTGTCGAGGATTATGTGGGTGTGAAAGGAGAGCGTGGCGTTGACCCGATGGAATGCGTGGCGACGGGTGCTGCAATACAGGCAGGTGTTCTGACTGGCGAAGTGAAGGATGTGCTGCTGCTGGATGTCACTCCACTCTCGCTTGGCATTGAGACCTTAGGCGGCGTATTCACCAAATTAATCGAAAGGAACACCACGATTCCAACGCGGAAGAGCGAAATATTTTCGACTGCCGCGGATAATCAAACGAGTGTCGAGATCAACGTCCTGCAAGGCGAGCGCGAATTTGCGCGCGATAACACTTCCCTTGGGCGGTTCCATCTGATGGATATTCCACCAGCGCCAAGAGGCGTGCCTCAAATCGAGGTTACCTTCGACATTGATTCCAATGGCATATTAAATGTCACAGCTAAGGATATGGGCACGGGTAAGCAGCAGGCAATCACCATCACCGCGTCAACTAAACTATCTCAGAGTGAGATAGACAGGATGGTTGATGAAGCAAAGCGATTTGAAGATGAGGATAAGAGGCGTCGTGAAGCGGTGGAAACGAAAAATCAGGCTGAGAGTCTTATCTATACCACTGAAAGGTCGCTCACGGATTTGGGCGATAAGGTCACGAGTGACGAACGGGCGAGGATTAATGCGATTACAGAACGACTGAAGGAGGCAATAAAGAGCGAAGACGTCCACAAGATACGGGCTGAGATGGACGAATTGACACGTGCGTTCCACGAGATTTCAACGCGTGCATATCAACAAGCTGGAGCAGCACAGTATCAGCAACGAGAAGGTCCAAAGGCAAAGGAAGGGGAAAAAGGACCTGAGGACGCGGAATACAAGGTGATGGATGATGATGAGGAATAAAAAGTGCATTTATTTACCGCTGAGATTACGGAGAGCGATGAGATGACGTTGAAGGTATGAGGTGTGAGTTGTCAGGTGTGAGTAAGCAAAACTCCTCAAACCTGAACCCACAACCCTCACACCTACGATGGCTCTCTGTGTTCTCTGCGGGCTTTGCGGTGAGCGATTGCTAAAAGTTTTGGGGATAAAAAGCATATTTACACAGATTCTTTCAATATCGAAAGAAAATAAATTTAAACAAGTAAGTTTATAACGTTTTTGTAAGGAGCGATAAATCATGGCGTCAATATCCGAAGAAGTGGTTGATATAACACGGAAGGTCATCTCAGAAGAAAATATTGAAAGAGGGATGGCAAAATTGCTGTATAACGAAACAAGAAGGAAACTAATTGAATACGAGCTGCTGGATAAAAACCTCAGGAAGAAATATGGTATGAGCTTCGAGGAGTTTCAGGAGAAGAAAATGATAGAGAAGTTGGGGTATTCGTGGGAAGTGGAAAAGGACTATCAGAACTGGGAAATAGCAAGAGACGGAATCGAAACGATGGAGGGGATAATAGATAAAGTGAGGAACATTCTTTGAACATAATCGAGTTCCATAATCAGGCGAAAGCAGAGGCATCGAGAAAATGGATTATGGGTTACAGGGCTTTGGTTTTGACTAAAAATACGGCAAAGGTCAGATTGAGTATAAGAGAGAATCTCTATATCGATCTTTACTTCAATCAGCGCTATGGCACAACAAATTATACTTTGATTTTGAATGGCGAAAGGATATATGGGCGTGATTGTTATGGTGGAAACTGGCATCTTCACCCTTATGATGACCCAAGTAAGCATGACATGTCGGAAAATGGGAAAAAGAGCCTGAGCATAGAAGAATTTGTAGATGAGGTAGAAGAGATACTGGCAAAAATGAGTTTGCTGTAAAAAAAATTCGCTCTTTTACACAAGTACAAAAGTTTTAATCATCCCCACTCCCCTTTCCCCTCTTCACGCTTCTTCATACTCCTTACCCGAAATTTTTTGAGTTTAATCTCTTTCCCCTCCCAGAGGGCATTTTCGATAAACCTGTAACTTTAACCTTTTTTCGTAATAGGTTCTTCAGGTAGTACATATTCCAATTTTTCTATAAGTTTCCTTGATTTTTTGGGTATTTCTGCGAATTGTGTTTTCTCCCTAATCTTCAATATGTGTACTCTTTTGAGATATTCGATAACGTCTGAGACCGAATAGTTATTTAGAAGCTCTTTTTCGATTAGTTTTCCGTATATCCGGTAGTAGAATTGTAGAGCGATGAAACTGACGAACAAGAAGCCTTCCAATTGTTTGTCATCACGCATATAATTTTTATCGGATTCAAGGATGTTTTTGAATACATCGAACGCTTTTTCTATGTCCATTCGACTTTTTAAGAGCCCGTAGACCTCTTGAGCCGACTTGTCGCAGGTAGTTCTTACTGCTATTGTCCCTAACCTGTAGTCTTTTTCGTATACCTGTGACTGGTAGCCCTCGATTTTTTTCGTGTTTTCGGCTGTTTCGTCCTTTTTTTGAAGGTGATTTATGGCAGAAATGAGCGTAGAAGTCTCCTCTGCCTTCAGCTTCTCATCAAGGAAGGTGATTATCCGCTCTTTCCCTACTTTTTGCGTGTAATACCAGATGTGTCTTTTATCAAACTGGAATACGCCGTCAAACTCTTTTCGACTGCCTCTTTTGAGTATGTCGTAGTCTATTAGTGTGCTGTCTCTTTTGAGCGGTAGTATGTACTTTAGTTCCTCCGCGGAGAAAGCTTTAGCGTTGTTTTCAGAGCTAAAGCCTTTATCTCCAATGAACACAATGTCTTTCAGATTTAACTCCTGAACTGTGGCAACTACTGAGGAAACATCCCGTATACATCCTGGAATCATTCTAAAGAACCCGGGCTGTGTTTTATCAAGCGAAAAGACCAGTGCCAGATTGATTTGTGGTATGTACGCGCCTTTGTGGTTGTGGCCAAGCATGGCGGCATTTACGCCCTCCGAGTACGTGAATATCTCGCTCAAATCTATCGCTGCGAACTCACTACCCACTAAAAATTCCTTCATATACGCAGTCATTACACTCCTGCGTGAGCCAATATCCCGCAAAAAAGGGCCTAAAAATTTGGTAGAGGTCCTTACATCCGGCAGAACTTCCGAGAGATAGGAATTCTGATAATAGAACTCAAATCGTTTTAAAGGAGTCTGTTCAAGAAACCGGAGAGCAGCAAACACAAAGAGTTCCTTATACTCCTGCGGATAATGCCTTTTTAGGCTCGCTTCTATATCCGCTGCGATTGCCCTCAGATAACTTGACGCCCCGTACTCCTTAACGCTCACCTGCTTAAAAGCCGCAAGGAGCTGCTTTTGCTTTGGTGGAACGATACCTTCCTTTGTTATCTTGCCCAGATACTCACCAGTAATCTTCCGCGATCTCTTAAGCTTCTTATCCCAAACGCTACTGACCTTGCAGAGATAGAAATTATCTCCTCGCCTGTGAATTTCCGTACCCTTCTTCTTTTGCACCAAGACCCAATCGGGAATTTTTTTGCTACTATCCATATTACTAAAGTTAGTAATATGTATATAAATAAAAATAAGCATGATATAACTATGAATTCTTGGACTAAGCCCTATTTGAAATTTGTTCTAAAACCTATTACTAAAAATGGTTATAGTTACGGATTTATTTTAGTTCAACCGTGTTGATTCTTATCATTAAGCCCTTTCAGGGCTTGCAGGGACGTGGGCAGAGCCCACGAGTGTTAATCTGCGTTAATCTGTGTCTAAAATCTGCGAAC
>JAGGZZ010000094.1 GCA_021161765.1 Candidatus Methanophagales archaeon
CACCTCGTCGAAAATAGCTATGCACTCTACCTTCTCTAACCTTATGCCCAAATGGGAAGTTAGGAACTTCATGACGATGTGACAAATTATGTGATTTGCACATGGTATAACCATTGGACAACTGTGCTAATTGAAGAACATATAAGTACTCATTCAAAAGTAATTCCTACTATCAAAAACATAAAAGGAATTGATATTTTCTTTGACAGTCAGCCGTTTGATTTAAAAGTAACTTATCTACCACGTGAATATGATCCCATAGATGCCATAAAAAATCCTTCTGACTTAGCAATCTGGATGTATGAGAATCAGGGTGCTCAGAGATTTGGAGCAGATAACCGCTTATTTGTCGTCTTACTGGACAAAGAGAATCTTGAAAGAAGTTGGGAGTTAAAGAGAGATTTTGCGCTTGTATTTCAAGAGATTGACGATTTCTTTGATAGGGAAATGGTCTCAAAAGGCGATGAAATTGTTTTTACTTTTGGGAGAAAAACATATACGGCAGTTTCAAAGGTATTAATAATAACGAAATGAAATTGCCACTTCACATAACATAGGCTATACCGACGGCTTCGTTTCACTACGCCCAAATTTGCTCCGCTATCGCTCCGCAAACTTTGTATAGCCACATTCCGTTATAACGCAGAACCAACACCGCTTTAGAGCACAGTTATTAAGCCCCTACTGAAAGCACAACCGACTCCTGTCCCAGAAATTCCGCAGCAGTCACGACCTTCTTATTCTCTCCCTTCGCTACTTCCCACACCTTTTCAGTCCTTTCGCGAAATTTCCTATCTCTTGGCAAGTGATGGTCATAAATAATCAGTTCAGCATCAATTTCACGCACGATCTCCGCGGCATTCTCCACTGCCCGGTTTAAATTAATCCGGTTCAGCAAATAGCCAAACATGTAAGTCATATATAGAGTCAGCCACCTTTTAGTTTGTGATATGAAGTTAAAAAGGAGGTACAGATGGTTAAGATGAATTTTACCGAGGAAGAGAGGCAGGCATTGGATTACGCGCGTTATAACTATCCGCATCCGCGAGTGCAGCGTAAAATGGGCGCTCTTTGGTTGAAGAGCCTGGGGCTGAGTCACGAAGAGATATGCCGAGTTACAGGAATCTCGCCCAATACATTGCGCAGTTACCTGCGGGCGTATCAACGAGGGGGGGGATTGAGGCGTTGAAACGATTAAAGTTTTACCAACCCTCAAGTGAAATGAGCAAGCATAGAACGACCATTGAGGAATACTTCCGCGAGCACCCTCCTGCTAACGTTAAGGAAGCGATGGCTAAGGTCGAAGAGCTAACAGGGATTAAACGCAGCGAAAATCGGGTGAGGGCGTTCCTCAAGTCTATCGGGATGGCACCTCGCAAGGTGGGCACAATTCCTGCTAAAGCAGACCCCGAGGAGCAGGAAAGCTTCCTGAAAGAGGAGTTGGAGTCCCGTCTCGAAGAAGCCCGAGGGGGTTCAAAGAGTCGCCTTTTTGTTGATGCTGCACATTTCGTGCTGGCTCCTTTTCTTGGCATATAGGGGGTGTTTCACACGATTATTCATCAAAGCCCCCGCAGGCAGAAAGCGATTCAACGTTCCGGGTGCGTTGAACGCTGTGACTCACGAATTGGTCACGGTTACCAACGATACGTATATCAACGCTCAGAGTTTTTGTGATTTATTGTGGCGTATTCCCCGTCTTAACATTGGAGTCCCTATCACCCTCGTTTTGGATAATGCCCGATATCAGAAGTGTAAACTTGTTTGGGCGTTAGCAGAATCTCTTGATATCGAATTGCTTTATATACCGCCTTATTCGCCTAATTTAAATCTCATTGAACGTCTCTGGAAATTTGTTAATTTTGATAGATTAAGAGCAGAAAGTTGGTTTAGTTAATATAACTAACTACAAATAAGTAATTAGTATGTGGATACCTGTTGTTAACCCGCAGTTATGCATAGGATGCGGAGAATGCGCACAAATATGTCCCGATAATGCGATCGAAATAGTCGAGAAGAAATCGTTCATTGATTACAATAGATGCACTTGCTGTGGCGTTTGTGATCGGGTCTGCCGGTATGGTGCGCTGGAAGTAAAAAATCCGCATATGCCCGCGGTATTGGAGGAAGGCGTTCAATTAACGGGGTTAAAAGCAGGGGTGAAGACATTGAAGCAGGAATTAAAAGAGATGAGAAAAGAGGTAAGATTATAGTGGATGCTGAAAGTAGCACAGTCTAAAAATCAAGTGATTTATCACCGCGGAGAGCGCAGAGTACGCAGAGTTTTTAGACGGTTTTTTAACCACAGATTACACGGATTACACAAATTTTGCACTTTGCAGTTTGTTTTGTCTGTGTTAATCTGTGTCTATAAGTTATTTTTTTTACTTTTGGTTTTTTTTGTCTCTGCGTTCTCCGTGTGCTCTGCGTTGAAATTCAATTTATTAATGCCCGCCATGATTGCTTTGCCAATCCTGTCGCCGTGTTTGGCGAAGCCTGAGCCAACGATTGAAAGAATAATTACGTAAGTAACGACAAGCGAAACTAACAGCTCAGAAATGCCCGTCCCTACAACAGCCAGCAGCACAATTGAAAACTCGCCTCTTGGCGTTGTGTATGCCCCGATCCTTAACCCGGTTTCCAGCGACCCGTGCAGTCGCTTTCCAATAACTGCGCCACTGACGAACTTTCCGAGGATAGACAGCGTTATGAGCGCGAGGAGTGCGAGGACAAAATATGCCGAGGACAGGGTTGCAAATTGGAACTGGAACAGCATTCCGAAAGAGAAGAAGAAAATGGTGAGGAATAAGTTCTTAAACGAAATGATTGCTCCGAAGAGCTTTCTGAAGGACTTGACTCCTGAGAGTGCCGAGCCGAGGAAAAATGCAACAATCACCTCAGAGATATGGCAATGCAGCGAAATACCCAGAGGATGTGCAAGTGCTGACAGGAGTGCTGGCAGGAGGTATGCAATTGCCGAAAATCCAAATATGAGTGCGAAAATAAGCAGTATTGGTATTTCATCATCACGCTCAAACAGAGGCGAGATGAAGTTGCTCAGCCTTCTGATGAGTGCTAAGACGAATACAATGAGCAGCAAAGTCACTGCTAAGCACACGGGAATCATGACGAAGCTGCCGGACATAATGGAAGTCAGCACCACGAGCAGAATCGCCAGTACGATGTCCTCAAACACCATCAGCCACACGACGGTCTCTGCTTCAGGATAAATCAACCTCTTGTTCTCAATCAGCGAGGAAATGGCAATTGCGGAACTGCTG
>JAGGZZ010000058.1 GCA_021161765.1 Candidatus Methanophagales archaeon
GCTGGGGCTGTTGATAATATCGCTGGTGGGCCTGCCACTGGGAATGCTCATGAACAGATTTAAAAAGGCGGACTGGGTAATTAATCCTTTCTTCTGGTTTCTGTTGTTCGCATTTGGATTTGTAACCACAAGAATAGTACCCATTTTATTCTCGTTGTTCGAGCTTTCACCACTTACTGTTCTCTTGCACTCAATTTTGGTACCCACTCTGGTGGTTGCGCTAATTTCTGGTTACGGTGCAAAGCAAACTGCGGTCAGGGTAGGATTTTTGTTGTGCTGGTCTTTACGGATTAGCGGTGAGATGATGCTTGGAACAACCACGGTGGGGCTCGGATACATACTTTCGCAGTGTTATTTCCTGCACAATATAGAGATGATGTATGCAATAATGTTGCTCATGGGATTTACCGGTCTTTTCGTTGACAGAGTGCTTAAGTACGTGGGAAATGTAGTCGTAGGAAAAGAGGAGATAAAAGAGAAGGAGGTAAAATGAAAAATAAAAAAGGACATTGTCGCTCTGACCGTCATATGTCGAATTTTTCTTTCAGAATAATATCCGTGATGCATGACAATCCACTGCTACCGTATTTTAGAAACCCATACAAGCTCTTAAAAGCAGCCGGACTGAAGCCGGGACAAAAAGTACTGGAGGTTGGCTGCGGTCCGGGATTCTTTACGATTCCTGCGGCAAAAATAGTGGGAAATGAAGGCGTTGTTTACGCTGTGGATGTACATCCGCTTGCAATAGAACGAGTTAAAGAGAAAATCGAGAGAGGAGGGATAAAGAACATTACGCCGATTCTTACAAATGCATCCAATACCGGGCTAAAAAGGAAAGGTGGGACTAAAATGAAATGGGAAAATACATTAATGACGTATAAAATCTGTTATTCTTCTCTCGTGAAATAAACCCTTTCAGGGTTTGCGGGACGTGGACAGAGCCCACGATGTGTAATCTGGTGGTTAATGATTTTTGGAATGACTATAAGTCGAGGAAATAATGATAAATTCTCCGGTCTTCGGTAAGTTCGGGATGAAAAGAAAGCGCCATTAGGTTTCTCTGCTTTGCCGCTACTATATGCTCGTTCAAGGTTGCTAACACGTCTACCGAATCTGCTGCATGGGTTATAAACGGTGCTCTAATGAATACGGCATGAAACGGCTCCTCGAAAATGCTCAGCCTTAACGGCACCTCAAATGATTCTCGTTGTCTGCCAAATGCGTTCCTCTTTACTCGTATATCCATCAATCCGAGCAGTGGCTGCCCCGTCTTTGCAACTTCTTCATCTCCCTCTTTCGCCAGCAATACCAAACCTGCACAGGTGCCCAATATTGGTTTCTCGTCGCCTGCTGCTTCTCGTATCTCTGACAAGATACCTTCTCGCTCCATTAGTCTGCCTATTGTTGTGCTTTCACCGCCTGGTATCAGAATGGCGTCACATGAACTGACTATGCCCCGATGCCTGATCTTTACTACCTCGCCTTGCCCAGCTCTCTCCGCTAAAGTCTTCTCCATCGCTCTGATGTGCTCTTCCACATCGCCCTGTATCGCGATTATACCTATTCTCACTGCCATTATTCCTTAAATATATAAAGTATAACGTCCTTCTATTCAAGACACAGATTTACACGGATTTACGCAGATTTATTTTAGTTTAACCGTGTTGATTCCTATCATCTGTGTTAATCTGCGTTAATCAGTGTCTATAATTTGTTTTCTATTTTCTTGTTAAATAGCCCGGGACGGATTCGAACCGACGTCACGAGGTCCAGGGCCTCGGATGATTGACCCCTACACTACCGGGCTAAGTCTTAGTGCTAATACTAACATAATTGATTTTTAATAGATAAAGATGATGTATTATATTTATTTAGCTAACCACAGGATTACACAGATTTTCACGAGAGAACAACAATAGGAATTCAGTTTCAGGGTTCCATTTGTGATTTTATCCCATATTAGCCCCCTTTTCTTGTGTTAATCCCGTAAAATCTCGTGGTTTATTATTTGCGATTTATTACAGGAAAATGACTATAGAAGTAAACATTAAACTGCGTTGATAGCGCCACCGCGAGAGCAAGGGCAAGAGCAAGAGGGTTTCGATTATGCTATACAGATAACCACGGATACGCCGGGGAATGGCAGTTTGAGCGGTGCAACGTTAGAAGAAGCGAAATCATGGGATAAAGTAGGAGCGAAAGCGAAAGCAGTTACCGTTTATTGTGATGCTACCATCGCATTGCCCGTAATCGTGGCTGCGGTGCGCGAGAGGATTGCAGTGGGGGGCGGGCGGCATTAGGACGATAAGATGAATGAGAACATTATATAAGAAGATTTTGAGGGTTTCTGCAAATAAGAGATATGACATTGTGATATTCAACGAGATTCCATGGTATCTAAGGGGAGAGATTCTGGAAAATAACGAGGTACTTTATGCGGAGAACGCGGATGAACTGGATTTTTGGCTGTACAAACGATCGAAGATCTGGAACGGGATGAAAAGGAGGCAGAGTTTGGTGTCTGCTGATGATTTAATCGAAAGAGTGAAAGAGACGAGATTGAGGAGAGAGTGGGAAGAGAAAATAAATTATTGACACAGATTGACACGGATGAAAAGAGCAATGCCGTTAAGGTTTCATTATTCAATTTGCATTGCCGATAATCGTGGCTGCGGTGCGAGAGAGAATCGGCAGACGACGTTAGAAATTATAATCTCTTGTTATAATTTCGCTTGTGTTACTAAATTTGAAATTAATGCACACACTGATTGATAAGCCCCATAATTTGTGGCATTCCCTTGATTCTATTTGGGCTTGTGTTTTTCATTTAAAATAGCTTCTTCTTTGAATGCAGTCCAGACATGCACGTGTGTTCTGTAATGACCGAGTAATATAATAAGGAATATTAAAGCTACAAAAAGAAATACAATAAGAATCCTAAATTGGATACTATATAGATTCCCACCTATAGTAGATAGAATCGGATCCTCAGATTTCCCAAGCTTATCACTTGAAATAGCAGCAATAATTGTTAAAGCGGTTAAAGCGAAACCGAGCACCATTGCTACTTCGTTTAGAAATATCCCTGCTCGGTTTATCCTATTATCGCAAACTTCGATGAACCGTTCTACCTCGGCGGGGTCATCAAATGCAATATCCTCTCTAATGCCTTCTCTGATCGGTCCAAATTTACCTAAAAAATATACCACGCTAACCTGATAAATTCACCGTTCCATCTAACTTTCAATCTTTCTTCACATTCCTCTACAAGTTTTTTAGTCTTCATAATTCATCTTCTCCTATTCTTGTTTAAATAAAAATAAAAAGGGGTAAAAAACTAAAACCCCTAATCTTCTAAACATTTATTGAGTCATTCATCCTATGCGTTCTGTACAGCAATAGCTACATAATCTTCCGCGTAATTTCCAGATAGGTCCTCCACGATAAACCCTATCCCGTACTCTCCGTCCGGCAACGGCATTAAGTCTGTTGTCAAGCCTTGTTCGCTAAATGTTAGTGTACCGCCATCGTATACCTCTGGTTCTTCTTCCTCTGATGTAAAGACGAGTTGATATACCATAAATGTGTCCCCGACCTTTGGAATAACTTCCATCGGTGCCGTTGTCCCTTCATAGTCCAGATATGCCCAAACATATTCGAGTCCACCTGTTTCAACATCGAATATCAAACTTGCATCGAACGATTCTCCAGTAATCGAATCTGTATAAATCCCTTCAACGCTGTATAAATTACTGTTCCTTTCGATGGGCTCCATAGGTGCATGAATGTATGTTATGCCATCGGAAATCACTCCTCCGGTAGTATCCCAAGTAAATGTTATGGGATTGTCGCCATCTATCCATCCCGGTAGTGTGCTGCCATCTTCCAGAACGTATGGTTCAACCTCAACAGTGTCGAAATCCATAATGATGAAATGATCGTCTTCTATCAGACCAACCATCATATTTACATCTACAATATTGTTACCCGATATTGTAGCGTCTATATCTACTGGATTTTCAGCACTTGCAACGTCAGAAGATATTCCTCCTATTATTACTTCCGGTGCTACTGTATCTGTGTTTTCGCCGCCATAGTACCTTGTCAAAAATTCATCCCATGCCGTCTCTTCTGCAAAGTCAACAGATGCCTCGTAATTTTTGTTATATAAGGCATCATCTTCTACAAAGTAAATCGTTGTTCCATGCGAATGTGGATGGTCTTTTCCATGTGCTTCGTATATCACTGCTTTGTTAACGGCTCCAATTACCCTTTCTGCTGCTGATTTAACCGGTGTATCAGTGGTCTTCTGTTTCAATATCTTTGCGAAATCAACTAAATCAATATATCCATAGCTTTTCTCGTCTTTTGAGTATGTCTCTGTGTATGCCCTACTATGACCGATCTCCGGCCAAGCTTTGTCTATATCCATATTCATCTTTTGGGCTAAATCATCCACGGCAGATACTACTTCATCTATCTGACTTAAATCGACCGCGGATAATGTGATCGTTTCATCTTTTTGAACCGCTGCATAATAGTTTTTGAAGTCGTCAATGATTTGTTTCGCCAGTTGTTCAGCACTCATAGTTGGATTGCTTGTCAAAGCGATTAAAGTCGGTTCATAGTCCCATCCGGCTCCGGGTTCCAACTCTTCTGATGCGACTCTTATGTCTGCGTATGGAGCTATCAGATGGTCAACTTCCAATTGTCCCATTAAACACGTGTCAAATCCTATCAGATCAAATTTTATCCCTGTCTTGCTCTGAATAGTTGATAACGCTGTTTTAAGTTCTGGCATTGTTATCCCCGCCTTATCGTCAGTATCATCGTTTGCAACGGACTGCCAGCCTCCGCCATGATCCCATATAACCAAGGCATAATGTTCCGCGGGATAACTTGTTGCTGCCCACTCTACAAAGTCCACCAGTGTGTCAGGATCGCCCATGTTAACCTCTCCTAGGTCTTGAACTTCATCACTGTTGATCATTTGCCAATCATCATCTTTTGTCACATAGAATCTCTTGGTGCCAGTCCAATCTCCGTTAGAGTCATCGTGATCCGGAACACGATCCAATTGTACTACAATATTTACGTTAGAAGTTGAGCCTGCTATTTCCATCTCGTTCAAATCGGTAATCGCAGATCCTTCTAAATTGTTATCACCATCCATGTACACCATAAACGTCCAATATACTCTGCCTTCCTCAGGTGCTGGCACAGTTGGTTTCTCAGTTGGTGGTGCTTCCCCTTCTTCAACTGGTGGCACTTGTTCTTCTTCAACGCATCCCGAAAACATCGCAACTGCTACAATCGCTATTATAGCTATGCCTACTAAAGTTTTTCTTTTCATTCTTTTTATACCTCCTTTTTCTATATACACCTTCGTTACTTATAAACCTTTCTGTTTATTCATATCACTTTCGCTTCTATCTGTTATAAATCTTTTCGTTTTCGAGTTTCTTTTATGAAACTGTTGAAGGCGATAGCAAAAGCTGGTTGTGACGATGTTCTCCTTACATTATCAGAGAACGAAGAGCTAAATTTTGGTGCCATAGCTAAATTGATGGAGCATAGACCAACTGCTACAAGAGCGTTAAAGGAATTAACTAAAGCAGGATTGTTGGAAAGGGAAGTTTTAGAGGATAGGAGCGTTAGATATAGATTAACAGAGAAAGGAAAAGCAGTTTCAACGATTGTAAAGGATCTGAAAGAAATAGAAGCCAATTTTGAGTAGTTTTTATTTCACCTTCTCTTCCCACATTCCCCTATCCACATTATCCATTAATAGCTCATCAGGCACAGTCGAATTTTCTAGCGAGATTGCTATATCCTTAAATTTCACCGCAGAGCACACGGAGAACGCAAAGGCACAAGAAAAAATAATTTTTGATAATCGGACGCAGATGAACGCAGATAATCAGGATTTTAAATATAATTTTGGCACTAAACAGGAAGTTAAACGTGAGGCATTTGATAATTTGAGGAAATAGTTTTCCTGTGTAAATCTGCGTCCTAAATAGGTAGAAGTTATACCTTATATACAACCAGAAAACCTAAACATGATTGAAACATTCTTAAAACTTTGCGTACTCTGCGCTCTCCGCGGTGATAAATCACTTGATTTATAGATATGCCAATAGCAATATCGCCAAAAAATCGGCAGTACAGTGTTAAACGGTTTTTGTCCCTGCTTTCAAACTCCTTGTGTATTCTTCTATCTCACGAAGCATGCTCGCTTTAGATTCGGACTCCAGTCCCTTCTCTATCAGCCGTATGAACGCACTACCCACGATTGCTCCATCTGCGACTTCGCAAACCGTTCTTACATGCTCTGGCTTTGAGATGCCAAATCCCACCGCCAGGGGTATGAATGTTTTTACTTCTCGTATCCTTCTGATAAGCGGGTGTATAGCATCAGAAATATGCTCCCGTGCGCCGGTAACGCCAAGCAGCGATACAACGTAAACAAACCCTGATGCAACGTCCAAAATCCGTGCCATCCTTTTCTCGGTCGTTGTAGGCGCGATAAGAAAAATCAAGTCTGTTTCATCATGTCTGTCGCATATTCTCAGCAGTGGTTTTGACTCCTCCACAGGTAAATCAGGCACGACTAAACCTTTTATTCCTGCCGATTCGCAATCTGCTATAAAATCCTCCAAACCTCGCTGCAACACCAAATTGTAATACGTAAGGCAGACTTTTTCCACGCCTTTTATCCCCGCTGCGACTTCAAAATACACGTCTGTATTCATCCCCGCTTCTAAACTGCGTTCACTCGCTCGCTGTATCGTAACGCCATCGGCAATAGGGTCAGAGAAAGGCAAACCCAGCTCCAGAATGTCCACTCCTCCTTTGACCATCGCACGAGCGATTTCCTGGGTGCCCTCAGCAGTGGGATAGCCAGCAGTTACAAACCCTATCAACGCCTTCTCTTTCCTCTCTTTTAGTTCTTTGAACTTCTCTTCTAAGTGCATGCTTATTTCTTTCTTTTCACGGTTATCGGGATATTTCCGCTCTCAAATTCTTCCATTGCTATTTCTATGGGGTCTATTTCCTCTGTTCTTATAAGCACCGGAGCACCGGCGGCTATCTGCAGTGCTCGTGCACCTATAATGCGTGCTTTTTCGTATTTCGTGTATTTATCTCTTTTTTCTGTCAATGAAACCAACCTAATTTTATACGTATATGCGTGATGATATGGGGTTGCTGAGATTTGAACTCAGGTCTCGGCATCCCGAACGCCGAAGGATAGTCCAAGCTACCCTACAACCCCCTTCTCGTATTTGCTCATTCATACGGTGCTATCTCGTCTATCAGCCCGGCATGCGTTAGAAGCATTCTTCGACAGCAATATCTCTTTATTCCTAGCTCGTCCAG
Organism: Candidatus Methanophagales archaeon; assembly: GCA_021161765.1. Classification (GTDB taxonomy): domain Archaea; phylum Halobacteriota; class Syntropharchaeia; order Alkanophagales; family Methanospirareceae; genus QEXZ01. The sequence continues at coordinate 7,381 of JAGGZZ010000058.1, forward strand.
TACCTTCGCCGGTTCCTCGTGCTTTATTCGCTCCTTGTACTCCTCCCACACGTCGGATATTACTTTTCCGCATGTAAAGCATCTGACTGGGATCATTTTAGTTTTTACTTTTTATTTTAGAAATTTTACCTGTAAGATTTTTGCCTGTGCGCTCTCGCACCTTTAGCACCAAACTTCTTTGGCTCCTTCTGTCTCGTATCGCTGACTAACAGGCTTCTATCATATTCTAAGTAGGATTCACGTAGCTCCTCCTTCCCCGTCCAATCAACCAATCCACGAGCAATAGCGGTTCGAGCTGCTTCTGTCTGTCCCATGAACCCTCCTCCTTTTATATTTACGTCCACCTCGATACTCTCAATGTCAGCAGCGACACCGGGAATCTGAGATGCGATAAACAAAGGCTCTGATAATTTCGCTCTTATCACTTCGGGCTCTATGATTTCCAGCGGCTTCTTATTTATCCTCACCTTTCGTTCTCCTTTGCTTTCGCCTTCTTGTATAGTTACGCGTGCAACGGCTTTCCTCCTCTTCCCTACTTGATTTACGATTTTTTTTACTTTCGTTTTGGTGCCCATCCTAACTTTCCACTCACCTCCTCCAGGGTTACATATTTACCGAGCGATAACCTGCTTTCTGCATTTGCTGATTCTACTTTCTTACTCGCTTTTCCTTCGTATTCGTCGGGTATACCCAGATAAACCTTTACACGAGAGAGAGCATCTCTCCCTCTTGCACGTTTATACGGGAGCATTCCGCGTATTGTGCGTTTCACGATTCTATCAGGCATCGTAGGGAAGAAAGGTCCTTGCTCTTTCGACCCCCGGTTCTTTCTCGTCTTGTATTCCTCAAATAATCTTTCTTTGGAACCGCTTATTACCACGTGCTCCGCGTTAACAATTGCAAATTCCTTGTCTTCTTCTTTTAGCAACTGTTTCGCAACTTCACTCGCTAATCTTCCTAAAATGAGTCCTTCGCCATCTATTATTTCCATTTTTTATTACGTGATTATCTTCACACCCGTCCCTTTTGGGTTGTCTTTTGCCAGAACCTCAATGCTTATGCACCTTCCCTTGCTTTTTACCTTTCCTTCTGCGGGCTCCGTGATCTTCTCAAATGCCTTTTTACTGAATCCCAACGCTGCAACGGTAATTGGATTCTCAAGCGTACCCGCACTCAGCACCTTCCCGGGCACCAATATTGTATCGTTTGCACAGGAATATCGGTTTATCTTACTCAGATTTACCGTTGCATAATTCCTTCGCGGTTTCTCTAATCGCTTCGCTATATCCCTCCATATCGGTGCGCTGTTCTCCCTCGCAATCCCCTTCAAATCCTTTATTAGCTTATTAATCCGCGGATTCGTCTTCCTTTTTGTTCGCATCTTTTTCGCTTTCGCCCCTCGTTTTCCCCTTCGCCTTTGAAAATCTTTAGGATACCTTTTTATAAAGGTTGCGGGATAAAACCGTTTATATCTGCGACTAAAAAACCTTCTCTGCGTAGTTCTTCCTTATCTTCTATATCTCCTGCTATAATGCCATAATAATCTCTCCTCTCACCGCTGCGCCACTTAACAAGTTCGGATTTTGCTCTGAGCGCAGTCAATATCTTCTCAGCCTCACGATAACGCAACTTGCCCCACTTAACCTCGAAGAATGCTATTTGCTTCGTGCCCTTATTTACCGCTACTATGTCTATCTCCTCTCCCTTATGCCACCACCTGCCTATATGCTCAAATTCGAAGGGCAGCAGAAACTGAAAAAGTTCATTCCTGTTCCTGGCAAAACGCTCAAATTTCTTGCCCATGTAGCTGTCTTTTTCACCTCTGCGCAGCCGGAAAGCACCCCTTTCTATCTCTTCCCTGTGCTTGAACACGAAATTGAACCAGAAATCAAAGATGCTGTCTCGTATCAAATATATGCCCTTTTTTTGACTGCCAAAGATAGAAACCTCTCTCTCGATAAAACCCAATCTAATAAGATTCTCGAGATATGGGTAGATGCTTCTCGTTTTCATCCCGGTAAAATTCGCTATTTCCGTGGGTTTCGTATGTCCATAAGCAATGGCATTGAGAATGGAGAAATAGGTCTTGAGTTCCTTGAACTCCTGCGAGATGATAAAATAAGGCTCACGGTAAAAGTATCCGTTCGTGCTGAAAAACTCCTTGTCAAGGAATTCACTCAGATTGCTGTATTCAGCGGCTTTTAGCAGATATTCGGGCACACCATCTGCTATCAAATAGAGCTGAAGTGCTTCCATAACGGGCATTCTGACAAATTCTCTTGCGTTCCTGAACGGCAGCGCATCCAGCAAAATATCGCGTGTCCTTCGCCCGTAGAGTGGCGATGCGTATGAAAGTACTTTTTCACTCATCAGACCGAGCAAAGAGCCTGAGAGAACGATAAAAGCAGAAGAAGAGGAAGCAAATTTCGTATCCCATAACTTTTGCAGCACACTGAGCACTCGCACATCGCTTCTGATGAGGTATGAAAATTCGTCTATTATGAGGTAAAATCGCTCTTCAGGCATATTATTCGCTAAATAGCCAAAAAGCTGTTCCCAATCCCGTATCTCAAGTGTTTTCAGCAGAGGGTCGTTTAAAAAATCTGCAATTTTTTCCTTCATTCCATTTATCTGAACCTGGGCGGAAGATTGCTCTGCAATGTAGAATATTCCTCTTCGGGTATTTGCAAATTCCATAAGAAGTCTTGTCTTGCCTATTCGCCGTCTTCCATAGAGAACAATTAGCCTTCCTTTTTCTTTCTTCCACTCATCCTCTAACAGTGAAATTTCCGCTCCCCTGTCTATAAATTTACTAATCACAATTTGTTCTAAACACGATTAGCATTTAAATCTTTATCCTGTTTATGGAATTTTGTCTGCCTGTATGATCCAGAATCCCTGAAAGTCATGTTCTAAGAAAAAGTTTCTTGTGGAAATCTGTGTAATCTTGTGGTTAATTATATTCGGAATGTCTATATCCCTTCCAAATAAATCTTATACCGTCCCAATTTACCCCCGTAATTTCCCGCTGATATTTTCACTAATCCTTCGACATTCCTTACGCTATCTATCGCGGCTTTCATCGCTTCTTTTACCGTGTCGAGCGAAACGCCGTTTATGACGATTTCGGGAATGCACTGTACGCCTTCCGGGACCTTCGACCCGCTTATCTTATGCTTTAACGTGGGGCAAAAGCAATGATTGGTTGTGGGGCCTATTTCAGGATATTTCGTTTCTGGTTTAGAACCCGCAGAGCAGATATCAAAAGGCGTTATCGCACCTTCTACTTTGTCTATCGCGCGGATTGCCTTTTCACCCGTTTCTAATGCTGCTTCCAAACTTTCGCAGAAGAACCATAAGTTCCCGCCCATTACTCCCTTCTTATAACCTAAATGACGCTCCACGAGAAACTCCCCCATCATTATCGGCACCACGACCACTTCCCTTCCGAACCTTTGCTCGATATTCTCGTATCCATCGCCGCAGTGCCCTATTCTGTCCACAGTATCAATAAAATTCCCATCTGGGATTTCAATCGCATTGAAGACCGAGGTCGTGGGCACGACCAGTATTCCCTGCCGTATTCGTTTTGATATTTCATACTCCAGTTTTTCGGCGGCATCTTTGTCTTTATCTTTATCTTTAGTGTAATTCACCCATATCTGTGCTATCGCGCCTTTTCTGCCGTCAGGCGTTTCGTGCTCGTTCAACCACTTCTCTATCCCGCCTTCAGATTCGCCAAAAACGGTGCAGGGCAATGCAGTGGCACTGTATGCCGCTCGCTCCAATCGCTTTTCGTCTTTCGCGGTTATGCATATCCTTGCGAATAAACCCTCAAATGCCTCGCAATACGTGTCTTCTATTTCCATCGGTTAAAATTAAAAATGCCCCCTCTCCAATTTATCCTTCAACTCTGCTAAACATCCCGGGTCTCTCTTTATTTTCTCTTTCAACTCGTCTAACATCTTATAATTGATTATTGCAGGTGTGTATGATGGATCTATATCGAGCGATTTCTTAAGGTGCTTCTCTGCCTCCTCAAGCTCCCCTTTGAGGAGATAAATAAGCCCCAAATTACCATAAGCCTTTGCTGAATTCTTATCAATGCTCGCAACGTACTTGAACTCCTCGAATGCTCCGTCCCAATCCTCATTATCCATAAATTCCACTCCTCTGCGGAACCTCTCTTCGAGCATGAGATATGTCTCCGGGTCAATACCGGGCTTATTAGCCAATTCAAGCTCTAAAAGCTCTTTAATCCCGCTCAGGAGCCCTTCTGCTTTTTCCTTCACTTCTTCATCGGGATTCAATGTAAGCGCTTTATTCGCGCATTCGCGGGCTTTTGCGACGTAACCTTTATGGAGGTATGCGGCACCGAGATTATACCAGTGGGCAGGATAATCAGGGTCGGCTTTTACGGCTTTGTCGAAATATGTGAATGCATCTTCAAGACGGTTCAACTGAATATACGAAGTTCCAATGAGCATATACGCGTTGTCAATGTCTGGGCATTCATCGGGGATTGTCTTGAGCACTTTAATTGCACGCTTAAACCTTCTCGATGCCATGAGTCTCGCACCCTTTTCAAGTGTCTTCTCACATGCTGTTATATTCAATATTCGCCCATTCCCGGCGTCCGCCTTCAGTGATGACTCTGCAAGCTCACGAACAGCTCTGCCATCTATTGTTTTATTATGGACACGCTGCAAGTGCTCTGCTAAATTATCTGTCTTCACACTCACGCCACAGACAGGGCATTTTGTGAATTTTTTTTGGTTTTTCTTCTTCTTCTTCATTTTTCTACAGCTAAACAAAGAGGGAAAACGTTAAAAAATCGAAATTGGTGGTGTTATTTTGTTAATAACGACAGACTCGCAGGCTACTGCAATCATTACCAGAAAAGGATTGGAAGTTGCTAACCATATTACTATGTCGGGTAAGGCGAAGAGGGCAAGAAACTGAAGAAAAATTGCTTTCTCCTAATGAGAAATTACTTCCCATAGAGATAGTTTGTTCGATATTTTGCCCCCTTCTACAATACTCCCCTTACGTAGATTCAAACCTCCCTTTCAACTTCTTCAACACATCCGGCAGTGTCGTATATTCCATCTCCTCTACCGGCAGCCGATGTGGCTCAAACGGTCCATGCGCCCTCATATAATCCGCCACCTCCTGCGCCTTTCTCCTTGCGAGGTCGAAAGCAGGGTCGTCAAACAAATCCGCAGTGCCCACTAATCTGCCGTGACTTATCTGGAATCCAGCAGCGATAACCCGTGGCGGACCGTCAAACCGGGTGCACTGTGAATATTTAAAAGGAACCGGCATTATCGGTCCGTTATGCGACCCGCGCATCCAGCCACTTACGAGATAAGGCAGCGAGAACGGCTCTAAAACCTCGCCCAGCGCCGGCAATCCCCCCTGTGCTCGCACCAATGCCACCGGGTCATCCTTACCCACGTATTTACCCGCGGTAAAGAACAACTTCTCCGTGCTTATTGACGCTACTGGCTCGTCCTTTGGTATTTTTGGGTTTGCCTCCTTCGGAAACACGCGTTTTATCACGTACTTGCTCTTCGCACCTATCAACGCTAACAGCGAATACAACTCCTCAGGGCATTTCAAAAACACTTTCTTCTTCTCTTTTATGTCCCAGACCTCAAACACGAACCCGTCGTGCATCGTCGGGTCTATGACAAGCCCGGCGGTATTGAACGGGTCGGCGAAGATTTTGTATATCGGGTAATTAAACGCACCGGGCTCGGTTTTGTCCATCATAAACGCGACCAACGGCTCTGACCCACGCTCCACAAATTCCATCTCCGCTATCCCGGGACCCATCCCGCGGATGTTCCCGCTGAACGCATCCACTAACAAATCCTGCCCCGCACCGTGCAGCTTCAACTCCTTCGCCACTTCCGTCGCCGCTTCAAACGTCTCCCACGCCAATGCGTGTATCTCTTCTGCATCTACGCCTTTCCTGTGACTCATCAGCAACTGCAGGTCGTCGCCCGCGTTCAACACGTGATAACTCACGAGCAAACCCTCTTTTTTCGCTTTCTCCATCCACTCCGTCGCTTTCTCTTTTAACTCAGGGCGCACAGTCGAATGCCCCGGAAACCCACCTACATCTGCTTTTATCAAACTTACGGTTATTTTCTCCATTTTTCAGTCCTTCTCTTCTTTTTCTTTTTTATCCCCTCTTCTCTTTTGCTTCAACTCGTCAACATCTATTTCCATTAATAACGAGTTCTTTTTATTTATCTTCTCCGCATCTCCGACATTCATTATCTCAATACACACAACACGCCCATTCTCATCCAGATCAAACAAAACATTGTCCGCAATCTCGACCGTATCAGCGATTTTGGCATTACTGAGCATTGCCAGAAGTGCATCCGCATCCCTGCTCATAATCAACTTCGCATTTTCAATTTCGTTGATTTCAAATTTCATCCTCACCACGCATCCTTTTTAACAGTTTATCCGCCTTTTTTCTATCCCTTGGTATTACATTAACTACATTTATTATATCATTTTCCTTCTCATATATAACTACTACATATTTTCCACCCATGAGTTCAGGAAAGAACTTTGCGACTGCATATCTGTCGGAATGCGCTGGTTGTAATAACTCAGGCGATAACAAAGTCTCTACAATCATATACGCTTCAACTCCCCTATGTTTCATTCTTATCTTTGCATAGTTGGTGATGAATACCTTCATTTTTAAATTCTACAATTCTTCCATCCCCGCCGAGAGTATACGCATCGCCTCTTCGTCCCTGCGTTTATGTTCTTCCTTTAATATATCTCCGCGCTTGAAATACTCCTCGGCTTTTTCCTCATCGCCCATCCTCCTGTAAAGCAGTCCAAGATTGTAGCAAGTTGATATACCTTCATCCATCAGATAGTCGCAGAGGTTCAGTGCTGCATTAAAGAACCCGATCGCCATTTCGTATTCTTCTAAGCTTACATAAGCCGCACCACAATCGTTACACGCCTTAGCCAATGTAGGAAGCCTCGGCTCTTTCCTTACTATCTCTTTGTAAACTTCTATTGCTTCCTCATATTTTCCTTCCTCAAGATATTCCTCTCCGACGATAAGCAACTCTTCTGCGGTATTCTCTTCCTCATCCTCATTCCTTTCCTTTTGCTTTTCCTCTTTTTCCACCATCGTCATCGTATTACCAATAAGATATGAGTACTAAAACCTATTATTCTTCTCTCGTGAAAATCTGTGTAATCTGGTGGTTACTTTTCGATTTCATCCTAACTTGCCTGCGTCTTCCCTCACTCGCATTCTAAACCGTTTATGTATCTTTATTATCTCTTCTAAATTCCTTCTTGCGTCTGCATGCTCGAGATTATGAAAATAAGGGAGGGGGCTTTTTTGGCTCGTGACAAAATCCCGTAGGTCCGCAGTAATACAGTCATCAGGGATATCCGATGGATTCCGTACAAAAACGTCACGGTTATCTTCCCATTTCGTCGCTACGTCCATCGCCTCTCCTTTTCCACCTCGTGTAAACGCTGCACATAAGGGGTAAAGGAATCTCATATCAACAGATGCAAGCCCTACATTGGCATAAGGAACGGCATATTCGTTACCGTTGAATACAACTGATAATCCCCCGTGCGTTGCCACCTCATTCAGCATCTTGTAATCGGTGATACTGTCCCCTACTGCGATGACATTGCTTAGCGCCTCTCCCTTATCTTTCGCTATCTCTTTCAATGCCTCTGCCTTTCGTTCCCCGCCCACTACCCGCGTATTGAATATATTATATCCCAAAGCAGGGAGTTGACGGAAAAAGAATTCATCCAGGCGACTTACTATGGGTTCAGGTTTGTCAATGTGTGAATAAAGCTCAATTATGTCTTCTTCCGCTTTTTTTACGGTATACAAATATTTCTTTGGTAAAGCGTTCTTTTCGCGAAGCTGCGAAGCTTTTTTTTGGTCAAACTTTTTTAAAAAGTTTGTTGATAAAACTTTTCTTAAAAGTTTTAAAGAAAGATTTGTGCATATAATTCGCTCTCTTTCAATTCCCAGCTTACGACCTACATTGTAGGCGTGGTGTTCGTAACTTGTTGATATGATATAGATGTCCCAATTTTCAGCCTGTAAGAGCTCAACCAACTCTTTTGCGCCTTCTACTATCTTTGCGCGCTCGGATACCGCCTTTATGTCGGTTTCGGTTACGCCGTGAAGGAGAAGAAAAGGGACGATTAAGGCAAGGGTATCCCCGGGCTCGTAGCCTTCTCTGCCCTCAATTGAGATAATATCGTCGTATTTGCTTATAACCTCAAAAACGGAACCGCCTTTTTCGCCTATGCCTCTCATCACCTCATAAGCATTGTCCTGCGGCGATAGTGGACCTTCGAGGTCAAAGAAAATTGTTTTCCTCATTGAAACAGTAGAAAGTCGTGATTTTAAATAAACATCTTCGAGAAATATTTAAAAATGATCGCCACAGAGACCCCCGAGGACACAGAGGGTAAATACTTACTCGGTGCTCTCTGTGTACTCTGTGGCAAAAATTATACTTTATATACATTAATAAAAAATAGAAAGATTTAAATATAGGGTGTCCTAACAATATTAGATTATGCTAAGTCGCAAAGCGGAAGACTATCTCGAAGCGATTCTGAACATCGAGGAAAAGAAGGGATATACGAGGATAAAGGATATTGCGTTAGCGTTAAACGTCAAACCCTCAAGCGTTGTGGAGATGGTAAAGCGGCTGGACGACAGGGGTTTCGTTAACTACCGAAAATACGATGGCGTTACCCTGACGCCAAAAGGGGCGGAGATAGGCAGAGCCGTATGGGGACGGCACACCACGATACGGGCGTTCCTGGAAATAATAAAAGTGCCGGAGCCAACCGCGGATAAAGATGCGTGCATAATCGAGCACGAGTTGGAATCGAAAACAATAGAGCAGATAAGGAATTTAGTGGACTTTGTAAAATCCGCACCTGACTATCCACAGTGGCTGGAGCATTTTGAGGTGTTCTGCGCTACCGGCGTGCATCCCTGCGTGGAAGATAAACGAAAAGGGAAAGGGCATCGGCTGTCTAATTAAAACCGAACATTTTTAGGCTTCCTTTACCAAAACCGAACGATTTTAGGGCGTGCTATTTATGTACCTAACAACATATCCCGTATTTAGGGTAACCTAAATCTGAATAGAGGGGGATATGCAGATGGACGAAATGGAGATGACAAGGTTGATGAAGGAGCTGACAAAGCTGCTTCAGAATACGCCGGTGTCTAAAGAAGATGCAGGGGGATGTTTGGGCATGGACATAGATGAACGGTTTGAGGTGATAAAACGTGAGTTAGGCTCGTGGTTTATTGATGGCTATCAGCTTTATCAAGCGTCATAGGTGCTTATTTCAAGCAATAGAAGGAGACGGAACAATAAGAAATGGCGGTGGGAAAAGGAGCGGGAAAGAGAAGAATCTGGGAATTTCAGCCTTCTACAATCTGTCGAGTCCTTGGATTAAGCTTCGATGAGAAAGAGCTGAAGAAGATTTTCAAGGAATTAAAACTCAGCCATGGCAATCTGTATCCAACGGCATTCAAAATGCATCAGCACCTGGCTCAGGTATGCGGGACACAAAATCATCAGCATGCTAAGCGAATAGAAAAGATGTTAGACCGGCAATTTGCAGCATATAAGAACAAATCCGGGATTGCTGAGCCCCTAAAAATCTGTGACTTTATCGAAGGTAATAATGGTGCAGAGGCAGGCGGAGATATGTTTAAAGACATCCCCCTCTCCGCTCTTATCTGGTTCGCTGCACGTAATGTAACGGATAAAACCAATGGCAATAATAAAGAAATCGAGACGAGGATTTATACCGCACTTCATCTGCGAGAGCATCAAGCGTTGCGATTTTACGATGAACTTTCACGTAAGTTGCCTGATGGCAAAGCAGAAAACGTAATGAACGAGCTAAGAACGGCGTTAGAAACGAATGACCGGCTTCAGCGTAATTATACACGGTTGGAACAGAAGAGGGAGGAACTGATTTCCGAGCGGGAAGCACTCAGGGAGGATAAAATCAGGATTATTCATGAATTGGAAGAGCAGAGGCGATTAAATGACAGATTACAGCGTGAAATAGACGAAGCGGGCGGCGAATCAATGTTTGAGCAAATCAATTCGATGAAAAAGGAACTGGCGTTTTTAAGGGAAGAACGAAAAAGGCTGA
>JAGGZZ010000193.1 GCA_021161765.1 Candidatus Methanophagales archaeon
ATTAACGTGAGAAGTCAATTGAGCTCTATTGAGAAGAATTATGACACACTATTTGAGAGGGTATTTGCAGAAGCTTTAAATCTTCATAATAGGTTTCCCTACATGGTCTTGGGGTATCTCTATTTACTTCCCAAGGTTGGATATGATTCAAATGCAGCAAAAGAAAATCGGGTGGTATTATCTGAGAGGTACAGCCTTGAAAAGTATATCTTAAGCTTTTTATCTATTGCGAAGAGAACAAGCCCAAGCGATGTGCCTTGGAAATATGAGAAAGTATGCCTGTTGGTTGTTGATTTTGAAAGCGACCCTCCGGAAGTTATGGATACTCTTCAAGTATTTCTGGGTAAAGGGCTGGTTAGCGAGAAATTTGCTCAGCTTTATACGTTTGAAGATTTAGCCATGAAGGATTTCTTTGATGAATTGTACAAACTAATGATGGAAAGATACTACTTATTGGGATTTCGATAAAGGTGATGAACAGAGAAAATGTCAAAGTACAACATCAACTGGAACATCACGCGCGAGTGTAATCTGCGATGCAAACACTGCTACTACGAAGCAGGCACGCCGTTAGCGGACGAACTCAGCACAGAGGAATCCTTTGCACTCATAGACGAAATAGCAAACGTATTTGGCGACAACGCGAGCATCACATTTGGCGGTGGAGAAGCATTGCTGAGAGAAGACTTATTTGACCTCATTTGTTATTGTAGAGCGCGGGATTTGCACGTTGTGCTCGCATCAAATGGAACGTTGCTCAGCGAAGCCATCGCTGCTCGTTTGAAAAACGCGGGTGTCGAAGACGTCATAATACCTATTGACGGCACTCAAAAGACGCATGACGCAATAAGAGGAGAAGGCGTCTTTGAGAAGGCGACAAAAAGTGCGAGAGCGGTTAGAAAAGCGGGATTGGGTTTGGTGATTGACCCCTGCATAATGACGCAGAACGAGAAAGAGACGGGGAAGATTATTGACATAGCTGAGAATCTGGGTGCGAGACAGTGCAGGTTTTTTCATTACGTCTCTATGGGCAGGGGAAAGGAAGTGATACCCGATAGTGAACTCAGCAGCGTCCAGTACGCACAGAACCTGATGCAGCTATACGAAGAGCAGAACAGGAGAAAGGGACTCGAAATATGCACGACACAGGCATGTCAGTACTGGGTGATACTGAAGCGAAAAGAGGAAGAAGGACTTTTCGTTCCCGATTTCTTTTATACCGAGATTCCCGGCTGTCGAGCAGCTATCGGTATGCTTTCTATCAAACCAAACGGCGATGTCGTGCCATGTCCGCTGTTAGATGTAAAAGCGGGAAATGTAAGGGAGATGGGTCTTCGTGAAATATTGAACTCAAAGGTCTTTGTTGACCTGCGAAATCGTGAGGTAAAAGGCAAGTGTGCCGCATGCAAATATAAAGACATCTGCGGCGGATGTCGCGTGAGGGCGTACCTGCATAGTGGCGATTATCTCGCTGAAGACCCGCTATGCACCGAAGATTTTTATCAGGAAGAAAAATCACAAAAACGCTGAGCGTTGATATACGTATCGTTGGTAACAGTGACCAATTCGTGAGTCACAGCGTTCAACGCGCCCAGAACGTTGAATCGCTTTCTGCCCGCAGGGGCTTTGATGAATAATCGCGTGAAACACTCCCTATATGCCAAGAAAAGGAGCCAGCACGAAATGCGCAGCATCAACAAAAAAGACCACTCTTTGACCGACTCGTGCTTCCTCGAGACGGGGTTCCAGATCCTCTTTCAGGAAACTTTCCTGCTTCTCGTGGTCTGCTTTAGCAGGAATCATGCCCACCTTGCGAGGTGCCATCCCGATAGACTTGAGGAACTCCCTCACCCGATTTTCGCTGCGTTTAATCCCTGTCTGTTCTTCGATTTTAGCCATCGCTTCTTTAACGCTGGCAGGAAGGTGCTCGCGGAAGTATTCCTCGATAGTCGTTCTATGCGGGCTCATTTCACTTGAGGGTTGGTAAAACCTTAATAAAGTCTGTTTAAATCTGTTCTAGGACCTTACCGATAAAAAGGCGCAATTTATGCCGGTGCTGAGTATATGTCTTTTTCTTTTGATTAGGCACTATTTCGGCTAACTTCGGTATATCCTACATCAATGTCGCATATCCATCCAATTTGGAATGATATCCGGAACTTACTTCGTATATCCCCCCCTTTGGCCGACTGCTAACCTTCGTTTTCTTCAATCCCTTTTTCAATAAACGATTTCTTTATTATTAAATCCAATGTGCTTTTTATCTTTTCTATTTTCTTGTTGTATATAAAGTATAACTTCCTTCTATTTAAGACACAGATTTACACGGATTTACACGGCATGGACTTATTTTTAAGTTTAACATTGTTGATTGTTATCGTCTGTCTGCGTTAATCTGTGTCAATAACTTATTTTCCTGTCTTGTGTTAATCTTGTGAAATCTCGTGGTTTAGGTTTTTTATTACCTCTTCTGCGCATTCAAAACCAGCTCGGATTGCACCATTCATACTTCGCTCGGGATAGTTAGGTAAAGAAAACATCCCTGCAAGGTATAGCCCTTCAATATGCGAGGAATAAGGTAGAATCTTGTTTTTATAGCCAAGCTCATATATCGGTGCAGTGTACTTTTTCTTTGCCAATCCACACCACTTCACGTCCTTCCGGCGGAACTCAGGAAACATCTTCGCTATCCCGTCGAGATACAAATCAATGACCTCTTCGTCGCTCCTTTTCCATATCGGGTCTTTTTCATCTTGCACATAAGACACCACATAAAATAAATTCTCGCCGTAGTCAGCACGAGGAACAAAGTTTGTATGTTCGATAATAGCGCCAAAGGGCACCTCTGCCTTTATATTCAGCCAGTAAATGCCATCCATCAAACTTCTTTCCGTTCCAAAGAGAGCACAAATCGTGTTTTGGTACTTTATGTTATTGATTGAAAGTGTCTTAGTCAACGACGGCGTGGTTACGATAACGCTATCAGAAGCGATAAAGCCTTCGGATGTGTCCACACCGACGACTTTGTTATTTTCTATCGCAAGTTCCTTGACCTCACATCTGGTTCTCAATTCGCATCCTTGCAATTCGATTTTTTCCGCCATTTTGTCCACGAGTTGCTGAAATCCTCCTCGCAGATACCCCAAACGCTCTCCTTTAAATGTCCTGTTTGACCTCAGTTTTATCCTGCTCAGGAGCCAGGCAGCCGAAATGGAGTTGTACGAGCCAAATTTGCTCTTGAATAGCGGTTCAAAGAAATTCTCATACACAGACCGATTTGTTTTTTCAATCACCCATTTCGTTGCCGGGAACTCATCAAAGACCAGCGGGTCTTTTAGCCGGCGTGCACTGAGAACCGCCCTTGCCAAAAGAACCTTATCGAAAAAGGAGAGATAATCGAACTTCAATATTTCGAGCGGCGTGTTCAGCCGATGGATTTTACCGTTTATGTAATAACCTGTGGTTCCTATGCGCCATTCGAGCTTTTCAAGCAAACCGAGCTCTCTGATTAGTTGTTGAATAAGAACATCGTCACGGAAAATATGATGATAGAATTTCTCGATGGAGTATCCTCCCCGGGCATAGCTGTTTGCTAAGCCACCCAGATTCTCTTCCTCTTCCACGAGGATGACTTCTTCGCTGTCATTGTCACTGCCACGGTGCGTGCACAAAAAATAAGCAGCAGATAGGCCTGTAAGCCCGCCCCCTATCACTATTGTCCTCATACACTTTTTCTTTTTTACAAAAAGAAAACCTGTGCTAAAAGAAAAAGCTTATTGTACTTGTTTAGCTATGACGAAGGGGTGAGGAGTGGGTATCCCGTAAGCCAAACACCTCACACCTCACACCTATAAAACAACACAACGCCGATTTTAGTCGGTTCTTTGTCGATTCGCCGAAAAAACAAATAATCCGGCGATGCGAACGATAGACAATCGGATGCTGTTAATGGATAATTATACCACTGCATGATAGAACTGTTAAATTGGCAATATCCAGTGAGATTTTGCGCTCTATCCTGTTTATCCTGGGATATGAGGATTATTGGTGCATCAAGTTCTCGTTGACCGGGATTCCACTCTATCCTATTATAATGGCGCAGATGCCAGAGATATTGCGTTACTGCGGCGTTATCCACGACCTGGATTCTCGTTTCATAGCCCTCGTGCTCAGCGGAAACCTCGTTTACCTTTGCAACGAACTCGTTAAAACTGCGGTGCGGTTGTGCTGCCTGCACCATGGGCTCGGCAGGGTCATCAAAATGATAATAATTCAGATTGACCGACGTGTATACGCAAAAAGCTAAGATAATAATCGTAAACACCGTAAAAACGGGTTTATATACGTTTAAATTTCTTTCAATACGGTTTAATGAAAGCTTTTCCGCCACGAACTTCCCCGCGATAAACGTTAGCGGCAGAAGCAAGTGAAGCAGAATCCATGGTGCCTTCTCGTGTATGCACGAATAAATAAAGAAGCTGCTGATTGCCCAGTAGGACATAAAAATCATTAACAAGTCCTTTTTACGACGTGCGAAATACAAAATCCCGGCAATCCCAAAGACAAGAATTGGGAGTTCGTACAATGACGATAGCACGGCATAAAAGTAAAAAGGACCTGTGGGCCCTGCACTGTATGACGCCCAGTGAGATACTGCACGGAAAAGCGCGAAAGAATCTTGCGGGTTTTTGAAGCCAAAGCTGTAAAAGGACGTGTAGATTATCGCGATGATTGACAACGAGATGGTAATCGGCAGCCAGTGAAGCTTTAAAACCGTCATTAATGCGTTTAAAGTACTTCGTTTGTAGGTGTAGAGGGCATAGAAGACAGCAAAAGAAAAGAAGATAAAGGAGATTATGTAGGCATTTTCTTTTGTGCACAACGCGAGAGCAAAGAGGATAGATGCGAGATAGAGAAGAAGGGGCTTCCTTTTATCTATATAATGTATGATGCAGACTACGGCAGCTAATGAGAAGAACGCTATGTAAATGTCGTTTCTAAAAAAACGTGAATAATAAAGAAAAGAGGGTGAAATAGCGAGAAGAAAAGCGGTAATAAAACTGCCCTTAAAACCAAGCTGTTTCTTGAGCGCAAAGGGTAGTGCAACCAGAGCGACGCCAAAAAGAGCGGGCATTAGCCTGCTGATCCATTCGGTATCGCCAAATAAGCGGTACATCGCGGCGGTTAGATAATATAGAAAAGGGCCGTGCCACTTGGGGTCATACCCATACATGCCTTGTTTGAACAACAGATACGAAAAATGTGCATGCACGCTCTCGTCATGGTGGAACGGGCGAAAATCGAGATTGTAGAATCTAAGAGCGAATGCGATTGCGATAAGCATAAAAGGCAGGTATAACTCAAGTTTATCAAATCTCAAGGAGCTGTTTCTTGGTTCCTGCATTGAGTCAACTTCCTGGGGCGAGGGCTTTATTCGTTCCATCTTATGTTGCGCTATGAAAAAGAATTTGAAAGCGTTATCAAAGAAATATCATACATTTATTTGGAAAATAACCATTACTAATTATCCCTATCATCTCCTTTAAAATCCTCTTGCCTTAACATTCTCGTCTTCAACTCATACTCCCTTATCCTCTCACAAGGCTCCTCCGCCAACTTTTCCAAACCCGGATTCATCTCATCCAGCATACTCCATATCGCTTCGGTGCATATAAACTTAATATCCCTCCCGCTTTTCTTGTGTTCAACACAATCCATCGCCAGTTTATCGTATAATTCCTCATCCTCCAGCTCAACCCCCTTCCTCTCTGTATGTATCCTCAATATCTTCTTACACGCCTCAAAATCCGGTAACGGAATCTCAATCTTCTTCCCGAACCTGCTCATTACCGCCTCGTCTATTGCATCAGGCGTATTCGTTGCCGCAATCACCAGCACAAATTTCTTCTCACTTGTTTTAGAACCAAACCCATCCAACTCCGCAAGCAAAGTAGATAACCCTCTCCTCGATTCCTCGTCTATATCTGCACCTCTGCTCAACGCAATCGAATCGAACTCATCAATAAACACGACCGAAGGCGCTTCTTCTCTCGCTACCTCGAATAATACAGACATTATCTTCGGACTTTCGCCATAATATTTCGACAGCATCTGACTTATTTTCACATCGAAAAAAGTTGCATCTATGTTCTTTGCGACTGCCGCCGCCATCAACGTCTTTCCTGTTCCCGGGGGTCCGTAAAACAAAATCGTGTTCCATGCTTCGATTGCTTTTGGCTTGTTCTCTATTATTCCAATCACAACTGATTTCTTTATCAAGTCCTTTACATTCTCTAAGCCACCAATACCATCCCAGGAAGGCAAGTTCCCCTTCTCCTTTCGCATGACGTTATCTCTGATATACTGCTCGAATCCCGTTCTAGCTTCCGTTTCGGTTCCTTCACGCTCTTTCTTTGTTTCTGTTTCACTTACACCGGCTGTTTTCATCCTCTGTCTTTTTCACCAGAATCTCGCAGTGTTTACTGCATTTCAAATACTCTTCACTTGCCTTCGCATAGTCTCCGCTATCGTAATACTTCTTCGCATTCGCCTTGCATTCGTTTATTTTGTTCAGATATTCCTGCTCTAATAGCGGGTTCATTTGTTTATGCCCCTAAATTTTACAACTTCTGCATCCAACTTTTCAAAATGCTCACCATCGGTAACTACCGTTGCATCAACGAAATAAGCGCTTGCTGCTATCAAAGCATCAGCAATTGGTATTGCCTTGATCTTATACACCCCTGCCTTTATCGCTATCTCATCATCTATCACAACCATCTTCAGATTCGATAACTTTATTTGCTCTATTTTCCTCTTTGCAAAATCCTCACCACGTTCTCTCGAATAGAGATAGTAAATTTCGGTCAGCGTGATAGCACTTACGAATCCCTCCGCTTTGTTCTCATCTATCTCTTTTAAAATCTTCTCCACATTCTTCGCACCCTCCTCGTTATTAAAGAATGCAATCAGAGCTTTAGTGTCCAAAATATATTTCATAGTTCCTCCAATCTCTCCTCAAATTCTTCATCCCACTCTTTTCTTATCTTCTCAATCTTCTCAGATGCTCCCTCTAATTTGTCAACCCCTCTTAACTTTGAGAGTTTCACCACGGGCTTTAGTATCACCTTCTCTTGTCTTCTTTCTATCAACAATTTATCACCCTTCGATAGCCCCAGCTCTTTCCTTATCCATGCGGGGATGACAATTTGCCCCTTCGCCGATAGTTTCACTATTTCCATTTTTACCACTTTACTATATACGTAAGAAGATTATTTAAAGTTTTACTCTATCTCAAGAACCTTGCAATCCACATCTCCCTGAACGCCTCCTTCTCTCTGACATTAGCCGGCTCAATCTCCTCTTCAAAAGTTCCAAAAATCTCTCTGACCTCTTCGGCACTGAGCTTTTCGGGATATACCATCTTCTCGGCTATTCTCTTCAACCTCGCACCAATTTTCTCCTCATCTACCCATTCCGGGACTTCCAGCTTTATACTGATGGCTTTCATAATCTCTTCTTTCACCTCCTTTTTCACAAATATGGAAACTCCTTCGGATGATATGCCTCAATCGGTAATCCTTTGTCTTTTACCTCTAATACAATTCCTTCGTCTAACGAAACAAGAACCGAGCTATTATCTAAAGCAGTTTGCAGATACAAAGAATCTGCTGAATAGATGTTATATTCTGCACCTGTTATCCCTGCTCTTTTACAGAATTCCTTATCGCAAAGAGCAAAGAAGGATACCATACTCTCAACCTCTTCTATCCTCTCCTCTGCAACATCTAATACCCCCTTTCATGCCTTCTCATGTGTCTGACTTCTTCTACGGCTGATAGTTCCCCCTTCCATTGTCCTCTAATCTCATTCGATGTTTTCAGATATCTTTGTACTGTCTCTCTTATTC